>NZ_JPOJ01000001.1:4235000-4431305 GCF_000733855.1 Methylomicrobium agile | reverse complement strand
CGATTTTCGACGAGAAGCGGCCTAATGAGAGGCCGTTTTCGTCCTTCGCCCCCGGGGTTTCCAGGACGCAGGACGGACGTCTCCTCTAGCCGGCTCAACGCCTGCCGGATGTGGTAAAGATTACCGAGGCAAACAGCAAGTAGAGTTGCTGCGCGTCTTGAAAAGTCCCCGGTAGCGCACTTTGGTATAACCGAATTGGCGCTTGACGATCCGGAACGGGTGTTCGACCGCGGACCGCAGCGAAGCCAACATGCGGTTGCAAAGGGCTTGCTCCGCCGGCAACTCTTCGCCCTTCCGGCGCTTGAACGAAAAGCCCAGACTGGCTCGCCTTCCTGACGTTCCGCCGCCAGATGCGATCCTTGCGCGTATAGGCCCGGTCGCCCAGCACGACCTGTTCATCGCCGTGCAGCAACGCATCGGTCATCACCCCGTCCGCCACTTTCGCAGTAGTGATCTCGACGGTGTGCACCAGCCCCGATGCGGCATCGACCCCAATGTGCGCTTTCATGCCAAAGTGATAGTTGTTGCCTTTCTTGGTGGAACTCATCTCGCCATCCCGTTTGCGATCGCGGTTCTTGGTCGAGGGCGGGGCGGCAATCAAGGTGGCATCCACGATCGTCCCTTGCCGCAGCAACAAGCCTTTGTCGGCTAACAATGCCGCCGTTTCATCGAACAGCGTTTGTGCCAACTGATGGCGTTCCAACAGGCGCCGAAACTTGAGGATCGTCGTCTCATCCGGCATCGCCTCTTCACCGGCATCGAGCCCGGCAAATTCGCGCAACAAGGGCATGTCGTGCAAGGCCTCCTCCATCGCCGGATCAGAATAGCCGAACCACTGCTGCATCAGGTGGATACGCAACATCGTCGCCAAAGCAAAGGGACGCCGGCCTCGGCCCGCCATCGGATAGTGCGGCGCAATCCGACGCGTCCACAACGCCCACGGTACCACCTGTTCCATCTCCTGGAGGAATTGTTGGCGTCGGGTCTGCTTCGGCTTCTTCACGAACAGCGGGGCACTGAGTCCGAGTTGTTTCATCTGCGGCGTCCTCTCGATAAGGGTGGCTGCGGATATTTTATCGCAGCAACAGAACTTATTCAGAGTTTCCTTAAAGTGCTGAATCTGGTTGTGGATCGGCGTGCTGTCCGGAATGAAGGCCGGTTTGATCAACGCATTCATCAGCATCTGTTTGTCGAAATTCTCCTGATTGATTTTTACCAGCACATTGCGCAGGTGTAAGAATCCGACGACCCGGTCGATGCTTTTCTTATATACCGGCAAGCGCGTATGCGGGCTGTTCCTGATCTGGTTGACGATGTCTTCGATCGGCAGCTCCAGGTCGATTCCGTAGATTTCGTTGCGCGGCGTCATGATGTCTTCGACCGTCGCCGATTCGAGATCGAGAATGCCAGCAGCATTTTCTGGTAGCGCGAGGGAATCAGGCTTTCCGCTTCGGTGACGATGCTGCGCAGTTCTTCCTTGTTCAGGGTTTCGTGGCTGTTCTTGCTGACCTGGACGCCGACCATCCGAAGCAGCAGGTTCGCGGTCAGGTTGATGCTCAATACCAGCGGGTAAGCGGCTTTCAGGAGCGGGACGTAGATCCAGGCGGCCGGAAACGCCAGCGCTTCGGGCTTTACCGCGGCCAGGGTTTTCGGCGTCACTTCGGAAAAGATCAACACCACGATCGTCAGCAGAATCGCCGCAATCGTAATGACCGATTCGTCTTCGCCATAGAGCCGGATCGCAATCACCGTGGCGATCGAGGAGGCGGCGATATTCACGAAGACATTCCCGAGCAGGATCAGGCTGATCAAACGGTCGGGCGCTGCAGCAGTCGGTGGGCCTTGGTGGCGCCTTTATGCTTCAATTTGACCAGATGCTTCAGCCGATACCGGTTCAGCATCATCAATGCGGTCTCGGAGCCGGAAAAAATGAGGATAAGACGAGCATCAGGGCCAGCAAGGCCCAAAGTAAACCGAGAGGTAAGTCGTTCAAGTAAGAGAATCTCTTTTATTTGGGAAGTGATTAGTCTCTACGAATTGAGAAATTTTTGTCAAGACATCCTTCAAATAAAGCCGACAAATTTTACAACAGTTTAAAACTGAACTGTTATAGAATATGCGGTCAAGCTTCTTAATTTGAAAGCATTTTTTAACGACGCAAAAAAGATCGGGAGTTATTTCATGCGCATTATTCTTTTAGGGAGTCCGGGGTCCGGCAAGGGAACTCAGGCTCAATTCATCACTCAAAAATACGGCATTCCCCAGATTTCGACGGGCGATATGCTGCGTGCCGCGGTCAGAGCGGGAACGCCTTTGGGGATTGAAGCCAAAAAAGTGATGGATGCGGGCGGCTTGGTGTCGGACGACATCATCCTGGGACTGATCAAGGAGCGCATCGCCCAGGATGACTGCAACACGGGTTTCCTGCTGGACGGGTTTCCGCGCACGATCGCACAGGCCGAAGGTTTGAAGGCAATGGGCATCGACGTTACCCATGTTGTCGAAATCGCCGTCGACGACGAGGAAATCGTCAAGCGGATGGCCGGCCGGCGCGTGCATCCTGCCTCGGGACGCAGCTACCATGTGATTTTCAATCCGCCGAAAGTCGATCATGTCGATGACGTGACCGGCGAGCCGCTGATCCAGCGCGACGACGATAAGGAAGAGACGGTCCGCAAGCGTCTCCAGGTTTATCACGAACAGACCAAGCCGCTGGTCGGGTATTATTCCGCCGAGGGTCAAACCGCCAAATTCACCACGATTGCCGGCATCGGCGATGTCGGAGAAATTACCGCCAAACTGTTTGCCGTCCTCGATTGAAGTTCATCGTTATTATTCATTCCGCCGTACCCATCGGCCAACTACACACAAGAGCTATGCCGGGTAAAACTTTATATGACAAATTATGGGAAGATCATGTCGTCCATACCGAGGAAGACGGTCTTCATTGATTTATATCGACCGCCAGCTGGTGCATGAAGTCACCTCGCCGCAGGCTTTCGAAGGCCTGCGCCTGACCGGCCGCAAGCCGTGGCGCACCGACCGAAACCTGGCGGTCGCCGATCACAACGTGCCGACCACCGACCGCGACAAGGGCATTGCCGATCCGGTTTCCCGTTTGCAGGTCGAAACCCTCGAAAAGAACTGCGCCGAATTCGGTATCACCGAGTTCGACATGGCCGACATACGCCAGGGTATCGTGCACGTGATCGGTCCGGAGCAGGGCGCGACCTTGCCGGGCATGACCATCGTCTGCGGCGATTCGCATACTTCCACGCACGGCGCGTCCGGCGCGTTGGCGTTCGGGATCGGCACGTCCGAGGTCGAGCACGTGATGGCGACCCAGTGCCTGGTGCAGAAAAAAGCCAAAAACATGCTGATCCGAGTCAACGGCAAGACCGGACCGGGCGTGACCGCGAAAGACATCGTGCTGGCGATCATCGGCAAGATCGGCACCGCCGGCGGCAACGGCTATACGCTCGAATTCGCCGGCGAGGCGATTCGCGCCTTGTCGATGGAAGGCCGCATGACTGTCTGCAACATGGCGATCGAGGCCGGCGCACGCGCGGGCCTGATCGGCGTCGACGAGGTGACGATCGATTATTACCGCGACCGTCCTTATGCGCCGAAAGGCAACGACTGGTACATGGCGGAACGGTTGTGGCAGAACCTGCATTCGGATCCCGATGCGAAATTCGACAAGGTCGTCGACCTCGACGCCGCCTCGATCCGGCCGCAGGTGACTTGGGGCACTTCCCCGGAGCTGGTGGTTTCGGTCGACGACAAAGTGCCGAATCCCGAGCTCGAAGCGGATGCGGTCAAGAAGCAAAGCATGATCCAGGCGCTGAAGTACATGGATCTGGAGCCGGGACAGGCGATTACCGACATCAAGCTCGACAAGATTTTCATAGGTTCGTGCACCAATTCCCGGATCGAGGACTTGCGTGCGGCGGCCGCGGTGGCGAAAGGTAAAAAAGTGGCATCGAGCATCAAGCTGGCGATGGTCGTTCCGGGCTCCGGCCTGGTCAAACAACAGGCCGAAGCGGAGGGCCTGGACAAGGTTTTCACCGAGGCCGGTTTCGAATGGCGCGATCCGGGCTGTTCGATGTGTCTGGCGATGAATGCGGACCGGCTGGAGCCGGGTGAACGCTGCGCGTCGACTTCGAACCGCAATTTCGAAGGCCGCCAGGGTTACGGCGGCCGTACCCATCTGGTCAGTCCTGAGATGGCGGCTGCTGCTGCGATCGAGGGCCATTTTGTCGATGTGAGCACTTGGGAAAAAGAGGCACGCCAATGAGAGCATTTACACAAATAACAGGATTGGTTGCGCCGATCGACCGGGCGAATATCGATACCGATGCGATCATCCCGAAACAATTCCTGAAATCGATCCGCCGTTCCGGCTTCGGTCCTTACCTGTTCGACGAATGGCGTTATCTCGACCGCGGCGAACCGGATATGGACTGCTCGACGCGGCCGTTGAACGAGCATTTCATTCTGAACCGGTCGGAATACCAAGGCGCGGAAATCCTTTTGACCCGCGAAAATTTCGGCTGCGGCTCGTCGCGCGAGCATGCGCCGTGGGCGCTGGAAGATTTCGGCTTCCGTGCGATCATCGCGCCCAGTTTTGCGGACATTTTTTACAATAACTGCTTCAAGAACGGTCTACTGCCGATCGCGCTGCCGGCCGCCGAAGTGGACAGCCTGTTCCAGGAACTGGTTCCCGGCTATCGCCTGACGATCGACCTGGCCGCGCAAACGATCACCACGCCGGCCGGACGGGCGATTCGCTTCGATGTCGACGAGACGCGCAAATACCGTTTGCTGAACGGGCTCGACGATATCGCGTTGTCGCTGCAGCATGCGGACAAGATCCGGGAATATGAGGCCAAACGCGCCAAGCGCGCGCCGTGGCTGTTCACGAACTGATCCGGAAGTTCTTTCCTGCGGCGGATGGGCGGGCTTTATCCGCCGCCGTTTGTTTTTCAGAATGAGCCGTGCTTCGGCTGTTTTCCAAGGGTTGTTCAATGTCAAAAGTTTATAACGTGGCAGTGGTTGGCGCGACCGGTGCGGTCGGCGAAGCGATGCTGTCGATTCTCGAAGAGCGCAATTTTCCGGTCGGCGAGGTGTATGCGCTGGCCAGCAGCAAATCCGTCGGCAAGCGGATTCCGTTCAAGGGCGGTACGTTGAAAGTCGAGGATCTGGCGACGTTCGATTTTTCGAAGGCGCAGATCGGCCTGTTTTCGGCCGGCGGCTCGGTCTCCGCCGAATATGCACCCAAAGCCGCGGCGGCCGGCTGCATTGTCGTCGACAATACTTCGCATTTCCGCTATGAAGACGATATTCCGCTGGTGGTCCCGGAAGTGAATCCGGACAAGATCGCCGACTATAAAAACCGCGGGATTATCGCGAATCCGAATTGTTCCACAATTCAAATGTTAGTCGCTTTGAAGCCGATTTACGATGCGGCCGGTATCGATCGGATCAATGTCTGTACTTATCAGGCCGTATCCGGCACAGGTAAAAAGGGCATCGACGAGGTGGCGACCCAGACTGCAAGACTGTTGAACGGCCAACCGATCGAAAGCAAAGTTTATCCGAAACAGATCGCCTTCAATGTATTGCCGCAGATCGACGTATTTCTGGACAACGGCTATACCAAAGAAGAAATGAAGATGGTTTGGGAAACCCAGAAAATCCTCGGCGACGCTTCCGTCAAGGTCAATGCGACCGCGGTCCGGGTGCCGGTTTTTTACGGGCATTCCGAAGCGGTCCATATCGAGACCCGGCAAAAGATCAGCATCGAAAGAGTTAGAGATTTACTCGAACATGCGCCTGGCGTAAAGGTGGTGGATGAACGAAAGAACGGCGGCTGGCCGACTGCAGTGACCGAGTCTTCGGGTCATGATGAAGTCTTTGTCGGCCGGATTCGCGAAGATATCTCCCATCCGCTGGGGCTT
The DNA here is from genome assembly GCF_000733855.1 of Methylomicrobium agile. Classification (NCBI taxonomy): domain Bacteria; kingdom Pseudomonadati; phylum Pseudomonadota; class Gammaproteobacteria; order Methylococcales; family Methylococcaceae; genus Methylomicrobium; species Methylomicrobium agile. Next base: position 4,425,345 of record NZ_JPOJ01000001.1, on the reverse strand, counting down.
GACTTGTGGGTGGTGGGCGACAACGTCCGTAAGGGCGCGGCTTTGAACAGCGTCCAAATCGCCGAGGTGCTGGTAAAAAATTACATCTAGTCTAAGCTTTAACAGAGTGTTTCAACTGTTCGCGGCGTAGACCGAGGTAAGCATTGTGAAAGAGAGTAACGTCAGCAATTTGACCAGGACTTTAGCGGTATTGTCGTTATTGGCCCCGGCCAGCGCCTATCCTCTGGGCATAGGGGAAATAAAATTGCATTCGGCCCTCAATCAAAATCTGGATGCCGAGATTTCCTTGATGCTGTCGGCGGGCGAGCGGATTTCCGATGTCAAGGTCAGCCTTGCGCCTCCCGACAAATTCGACGAACGCGGCGTACCTTGGTCTTATTTCCTCTCGAACATCAGTTTTGAACCGGCAGTCCGGCCCGACGGCTCGGCGGTGATCAAGGTCAGATCACGCGAAGCGTTGAAAGAACCGATTCTGGACTTACTGTTGCAGGTTACCTGGCCGAAAGGAACTTCTTATCGCCAGTTCTCGCTGATGGTCGACCCGCCGGCCGCCTATGTGCAGCCTGTCGTTCCCGTTACGCGGGTTCCCGAAACGATCACGAGCGGCGCGCCCATCAGTCCCGCTCCAACCACCGCCGCAGCGCCTTCCTACGTTACGGAACCGCGTTCCGTGGTTCCGGATTCCGCCGCGATGGCGCCGGACCCGGTGCGCCAGGCGCCTAAAGACGACATCGTCAAAGGCGTCTACGGACCGACCCGGCAGAACGATACGCTGTGGGCCATTGCCGAGAAAGCGGGCAGGCCGTACAAGGTTTCGGTCGAGCAAATGATGGTCGCGATCTACCAGGCCAATCCGAAGGCATTCTATAAAGACAACGTGAATGCCTTGCTGGCGAAGGTCAAGCTTAAAATTCCGGAGCGCGAAGCGGTTGTCAAGTTGTCTCACCAGGAAGCGCTGGCCGAATACAATCGCCAGCGGGAGGCCTGGAAGAACCGGTCGCAACCCGCGTCCTCCGAGGTGGCGGAAGCGGTTCAGGAAAAGGAAGCGCCTGCCGAAAAACCGATCGATAACCAGTTGACTTTGGCGGCGCCTGCCGAAGCGACCGTTGCGGAGAAAGCGGTCATTACTCCGGGCCAGGAGCAGAATGCGGCCAAGTCCGAAGCGGATAAGGCAGCGGCGGGAACTGCCAGCGACAAGGCAAACGAGGAAATGCAGGAAAGAATGGTCGCGCTGGAACAGCAGCTGGCAAAAATGCAGGCCATATTAGCGATCAAGGAACAGCAGTTAGCCGCGTTGCAGGACCAGGTACAAAAGGCCGCTAAAGCCTCGGCCGCGCCAGCCCAGCCGTTGCCGGCAGAACAGGCGGCAGCACCCGCAGTACCCGTCCAGCCAGCCCAACCGGCGCCGCCGGTAACAGCCGCTGCGCAGCCGAACCTCGCCGACGAACAGCCGGTGAAGCCGACAACGCCGGCGATGGCTCAGGAACAGCCGCCGCATCCACCGGAACCCGCTGCCGTTAAAAAGCCGGTTTCCCGTCCCGCTCCGGCGCCTGAACCGGTGGAAGAGCCTCTGCCGTTGGATCTGATAGGGATTGGCGCTGGCGCTATTACGGCGCTGCTGGGACTTTTCTGGTGGCGGCGCCGTAAAATGGCAAGCGAAGCCTCGCTCAACACCGAAAGCATGTTCTCGCCTTCGATCATTTATAAAGCACCTGAGAGCGACTCCACTTTTTCTGTGCCGGCATTGAATGAGAGTACCGCCTACGATGTCGATCCGGTCGGCGAGAGTTCTTTTCTGAGCGAATTCACACCGAGCGATTTCGATGCTTTCGATAGCGATCAAGGCGAGATCGATCCTATTTCCGAGGCCGACGTTTATCTGGCCTATGGGCGTTATCAACAGGCCGAAGAGCTGATGCGCAATGCGGTTACGAACTATCCCGATCGCGATGAATGCAAACTGAAGTTGCTGGAAATTTATTACGCTGCTGAAAATAAGCCGGGTTTCGAAGCGTTTGCAAAAGAACTATCCGCGGCCGGTAAGGATCGGGACAGTGTTTTCTGGGGAAAAGCGGCCGAAATGGGGCGTGAAATTTGCCCTGATTCGGCCTTGTTTGCTTTGCAGTCGGCTCCGGCCGCCTCCAATGCAGGCGCTTCCGTTGCCGGTCAGACGGAGGCGGTCAGCCTTGCCAAGCAGGAGGTGCCTGGGCAAGACGATTTCGACATGCCGTTCGACGCTGATTTCGAACCGGCAGCGTTCGATACCTCTGCATTCGATGCGTCCTTTACGAAAAATAGCGAATCGCCGCAAGCTTCCGCTTCTGTTGTCGACCGGGATTTTGCGGATTTCGACCTCGAAGATTTTTCCTTCGGCGAAACGGCGGAGCAGGATGAACCGCGGAATAATGAAAGCATCGACTTCGATCTGGATAAACTGCCTGATCTTGCAGGCGAGCCGGAGGTTCAGGAAAACCGAGCCGATTCGGCGGATCTGCAATTCTCTCCGGGGGCTGACGAAGCGTTTGATTTCGAGCCTCTCGATTTCGATAGGGGATTCAGCGCCGCCGAAAAAAATAAGCAAGACGATGAAATACTCACTGTCGACGACCAGTTCAGTCTGGCGAAAGAAGCCGACGATGACAGGCCGGAAATCGCCTTGGGCGACGATTTCAATTTCGATTTCGATTTCTCTACGCTCGGGGATGACGAGGCGGGAGATGATCTGATTGAAATAACCGGCGTAGCCGATCTGACCGATATGGACGAACTGGAAACCAAACTGGATCTGGCCAGAGCCTACCGTGATATGGGAGACAATGAGTCGGCCCGGGATATTGTGTCGGAAGTGTTGGAAAAAGGCAGCGCCGAACAAAAAAAATTGGCGCAAGTCCTGCTTAATGAGTTGATGTAAACGTCTGTTATTCGTACCATCCCTGAAAAAAGAGGGGTTGGCTCTTTCCGGGATAAGCCGCCGGTCCTTCATTTTCCCGGAATGCCGATGGTGCTGCGGTTTTTAGAACGTGTACCGCGAGCTGTCCTTCGACATTTTGTGGTGCCCGGCCTTCGTGATGCGAAGCGCTTATCTGGCGATAATTTCCAATTTATCCTCTTTAATCCCCAGCAGCAGTTCGCCTCTCAATATGCCGAGCAGTTCCTTGCCGGCCATGCCGTAGCGCCATCCGTGCAGCAGTTGGCACTCGCCTTCGTCATTGTTGAAAAGCAAGGATTCCAAATCTTTCCGGGTGGCGAGAATATTCGGATTCAAGGCGTTTTCTTCGGCCCGGATCCGGACGATCGCCGTCAAGAGGTCGACAATGGCTTCCTGCTGCTGGGTTTTTTTCAGCGGGCGCCCGTCTTCATGCAGAGGGATCGGGGGGCGGTTTTTGGCCTCGCCGATGATTCTGCATAAAGCCGCGCCGTAGCGGCTGACCGTGCGTTCGTTGATGCCGCGGATTTTTGCCAGATCGGCTGCCGTTTCCGGCTGCAGTTTGGCGATGTCGAACAGCAGCTCGTCACGGAGCAGCCAGCCTTTGGGGCGGTTTTCGTTTTGGGCGGTGCTTTCGCGCCATTCGGCCAGCGCCTGAATGATCGAGAGCTGTTTGCCGGTCAGTTTGTTTTTGCCCTTGATTCTCCGCCAGGCATGTTCCGGCAGCACTTCATAAAGGGCCGGATTGGAAAGCTCGGCAAAGTCCGGCTGCAGCCAATCGAGCCGGCCCAAAGCGCTCAGTTTGTCGCGCATGAGCTGATAAATCCGGCACAGATAGATGACATCATCCGCCGCATACTGGATTTCCTCTTCGGTCAGCGGGCGCTTGCTCCAGTCGGCGCGCGTATGCGCCTTGTTCAGGTTGACATTCAATAGATGCGAAACCAGCATCGCATAGCCGGGATTGTCCTGATAACCCAGCAGCGGCGCCGCGACTTGCGTATCGAAGATCGGCGAGGGCAGCTTGCCGGTCAATTGATAAAATATCTCCAGATCCTGGCGGCTGGAATGCAGTACCTTGACGATGCCGGGGTTGTACAGGGCTTCGAATAATTCATCGAGCCGGGGAAGCGCGATCGGATCGACGCATGCCACCCAGTCGGGCGTGGCGATCTGCAGCAGGCAGAATTTTGGGTAATAAGTCTTTTCGCGCAGAAACTCCGTATCGATGGCAATCCAGGGAGTCGAATGGATGCGGGTGCAAAGCTCGGCAAGTTGTGCGGGGGCGTCAATATACTCAATGGTCGTTGTTTTCACGTTTCGAACCTTAAATGGAGGCGATCAATCGGATAATATCTAAATAAACACGCAACGGGTTCAGTTTTTACCTGGGAAGCCGGCCGCTTCAGGCTGTTGTCGGGCAATCGGCTGGCGATTGCGCCCGTAACGAGGCTTGCCGTGTTTTTTCGCACGCCGATTTTTTACCCGCCGAATGCCCAGTTTTTGATGGTTGATTTCGACCGTTTTCAGATGCTGAAAAATGTCCGGCGGCATTTCATCGGGCAGTTCGATCAGCGTATGGAAATCCTGAATGTCGACATGGGTAATATTGTTCTTATCGACCCCCGACTCTTCAACCAGCATTTTCTTGAGCTCTTCCACTGTAATCTGATGCTGGCGCCCAACATCAAGCCGATAGCGCACCATTTTCAGATGCTGGGGAATAGGTTGTTGCCGCAAGGGCTGAGTCCGCTGGGGCTGGAGCGCATCACCGGCCTTATCCGGAAGGCTTGCCGGGGATTGCAGCAGAAACAGCAGGGCAGCGGCGCAATCCAGAAGATCGACTCCGCTGCCGGCTTCGCAGAGCCTCTTCAGATGGGCGCGCTGAGCTTCGAGATCTTCGAGAGCGATAATCTGCTGTAATTGTCTGTCCAATCCTGCGGGCAGGCCGGTTTTTGGGGTATCGTTCATCCTGGAATAGTCGCGGTCGCGTGAAAGGTGCAAGTCGTTATCGGCATGATCATGGCGGCCAACACGGTGTCTGCTCTCGGCTAGAGCCTGTCCTCGTAGATTTCGACATAGGCTTCATCTCGAATTCGGCGAATCCAGAGCTCGGTTTCTTCTTCGATTTTCCGTTTGCGTATCGCTTCGCGAGCCAGATTTTTCTGGTGCTCTTCGCTATTGTCTTTCGTTTCGCGATCCAGCACCTGAATCAGATGCCAGCCGAATTGGGTTTGAACGGGGTCGCTGATTTCTTTGACAGCAAGCCGGTTCATGGCTTCCTCGAACTCCTTGACCAAATCACCGGGATTGACTTTGCCCAAAGAGCCGCCTTTCAGGGCAGAGCCTTTATCGTCCGAATGCGCACGCGCGAGCGCGGCGAAATCGTCGCCATCGGTAATGCGGGTCTTTAGCGCCAAGAGGCGTTTTTTCGCTTCGTTATCGTCAATCAATTCGTTGGTCTTGATCAGGATATGCCGGACTTCGGTTTTGGTGACCGTATGATTGTCGGTTCCCTTCGAGTCGATCAGCTTGATGATATGAAAGCCGCTCGGGCTGCGTATCGGCTCGGAAACCTCGCCGATGGCCATTTTTTGCGCGGTATCCGCAAAAAGGGTCGGAATCTCGTTCAAATTGCGCCAGCCGAGATCGCCGCCGGATAACGCATTGTCGTCGTCCGAATTGCTGACCGCGGTATGGGTAAAATCCTGGCCCCGGCGCAACTTCGCGACGAGGTCGGAAGCCTTGCTTTGGGCGGTTTGGATTTCGGAAGCGGATGCGCCTTCTTTCACTGCGATCAGAATATGTCCCAAACGGTATTGCACCGACTCAGTGCCGATTTTGCCCTGGGTGTCGAGGTAGTGCTCGATTTCCCGGTCGGTAACCTTGATCCGCGCGCCGATTTCGCGAGCGCGCAACTGATTGATCATGATTTCGTTGCGCACATTGTCCAGGAAGCTTTTATAGGCCATGCCCTGGCTGATCAGTTCGTTCCGGAACTCGTCGGGGCTCATGTTGTTGTTGCGCGCGATTTCGGTGACCGAGCTGTTCAGCATTTCGTCGCTGACCGTAATGCCGGCTTTTTCGGCCAGCTGCCTCTGAAGTTTGTCGATGATCAATTTTTCCAGCACCTGGTGGCGCAAGGTCGACGCAGACGGCATCGCGACATTCGACGAACGCATCCGCTCTGCGATGATATAGGATTCTTTTTCCAGTTCGCGTTCCAATACGACGTCATCCTCGACGATCGCGACGATCGTGTCGAGCATTTCGGCGCGGGCTGTGCCGGTTACCGTCAGAAGGTGGAGCAGAAAAAACGCAATAAAAAACTGTTTCATCACGGCTGCGATTATTGGGTCGGCTTTTGATAGCCGAAAATACTTTGTTCAAAGAATTGGTCGAGGCTTTCCCCTAGGCCGGTCAATCCCTTGAGTTCTACCTGGAAAAAAAGACCCGATTGACTGGTGCCTTCGGCGAGCTGTTGAACCGAGCTGTTGACCGTATTGATGTTATTGGTGTAACGGCGGCCGATCAGACGAAAACGCCAGCAGCAGTTTTCCTTCTCGACGCCCAAAAAAGTTTCCTGCGTTTTATTATAAAGCCAGGAATATTGCCAGCGGCCGACGGCATACCAATCATTGAACAACGGCCAGCGAAAACTGATGTCGCTCTGCACCAGGTCCGTACTGTGCAGTACGTTTGGGTCCGTCAGCGGATTATAGGAAGGCGTGCCGGAAGGGAGCGCTGCATTGTAGGCTTGTACGGAAGGGCCCCAAATGGAGCTGTTCGCAAGCAAGGTGCGTTCTACCAGATCGGTTCGCCGATAATGGAAGCCAAGGTTCAGAATTTTCTCGGCTTTGTTCATAAAATGCAAAATCGCCTTGCCTCTGACGATGTCATTGTTCTCCGGGTTCCACTGAATGCCCGTTTCTCCGGACCAATGATCCGAGAACTGGCTGCTGAGTTCGGCGATCAGCGGCGACACGCGGTCCGTTTCGACCGGCATTTGAAACCCTTGTTCCGGAATTGTCACGAAATCGGGCAAGTTCCGGATTCTGAGCGGTGCGGTGACTTCGCGGTCCCGGAAGTAAATGATTTGGCCGATATTCAATTTCATTTTTTCCAGGCCGGTTTCTGAATCGATCAACCGGGTTGTCAGCGCCATCGTAATTTGATTCGCGTCCTGTATCCGATCGGTACCGCTGAAGCGGTTCTCCCTGAATAGATTGCTGAACCATATATCGTAGAGCGATGTATCGAATAAAGGAATGTCGTTTTGATCTTTTTTCGGAATATATAAATAAAAAAGCCGGGGTTCAAGCGTATGCTTCATGGACGAGTCGGCCTTGCCCAGTTCCCTCTCGAAGGTTAACCCGCTGTCTAAGGAAAAGATCGGTAAAGTGCGGGTAACCGTGTTTGACCAACTCGCAGGCACGACATTGGGCGGGGGAACAAAGCTTTTTTCAGTAAGTTGATAATCGGTATGCTGTACCGAAACCTTGGGCGTCAAAAAACCCCATTCGGCTTGCAGCGGCGCGCTGATCGACGGCTTGACATTGACGCGCTGAGCGTTGACCAGATCATCATGGTTGAAGTTTACATATTCGCTGTCCAGGTTGGCAGTCAGCGGCATGAAGTCGAAGGTATGGTCAAGGTTCAGATCGATCTCGGGCAGACGCCGATAGGGGCGATTGTAACCGGTCAAGGTTTTGTCGATTGTCTGATAGTTCTCGACGCGGCCCACCAGAGAGACGCCTATGCCCGGATTGCGGTAACCCAGATCGGCGATGCTTCTGATATGGCTGAAATTGGGGAAGCTGAGCGCGTTGCCGAGCTCGCCGAAATATTCTTTGTCCGAAACATAATTCAAGTCCATGTTCGAACTGACATACGGGCCGAAATGGCTGGTGTTCTTGAGCGATCCGAGAAAACGCGAGGTGTCGCGAAGTTTGTCGTTGGGTAAAAATTCCAGTCCCAGTTTGCTGTTCGAGTAGGGGGTCAGAAGCCTGAAATCGCCCGCCAGCATGATGCCGCGCTTCGTGAAATAGCGGGGCCTGAGAGTCGCATCATAATTAGGCGCGATATTCCAGTAATAAGGGGCGGAGAAGTGAAAGCCGCTGAGCTGTGTACTGCCGAAAGTGGGCGCAAGAAAACCCGATAAACGTCTGTTGTCGACAGGAAACGACAGGTAAGGTGAATAGAAAACCGGCGTTCCCTTGAATTCGAGCCAGGCATTCTTGACGGCGCCCTTGCCGGTTGCGTCGTTCAATTTCAGGTCGGAAGCATGCAGTACCCAGTCCGTATTTCCGGGCGGGCAAGTCGTATAGGCGACATCTTTATAGCGCGACAGTACCTTGCTTTCCCGGTACGCCGCCGAGGCGCGGCCTCTGAGCGGCGCGGACGGATTGATGAACTCTACGTTTCTCAATGTCGCCTGGTCCTGGGCCAGTTTCAGGCTGGCGGAATTGCTGTAAATCGATAGATTGTCCTCGCTGTAGTATACCTCGCCTTGCAGATCGAGCGTTTGCGATACGGTGTCGTATTGTGCGGTGTTCGAAAACGAATGCTGGTCGGCGCGAGTAATTTCGACGTTGCCCCGGTAACTGCTGATTTCGTTTTCGAAGACTTCGCCGTAATCGGCATTGACATCCAGCGGCGATACGTCGCGTAAAGGGCTGCGCGGCGTAAATACCGGCGCCGCACCCGGCTCGATGCTGCAATGAGCCCAAGGGTCGTATTTCAGGTTTGATCTCAGGTTGGCAAAAATCTGCTCCTGTTTGGCGTCGAACGCAGGATCCAACATGCTGAATCCGGTGGCTTCGGTACTCACGACATGCGGCTGCCCCTTCGGATCGGGTCCGGTCAGGTTACAATTCCAGTCTTGGCCGCCTTCGGCGGTTTTACAATGCCAGCCGGCCTGCCGGGTATCTTCCTGCTGCAGGTTTTTCTTGACGGGGACGGCCTTGCGCACCGTCGACTTGACCGGAATCTTTTTTTCGGCGATTGCTTTAGGCTGAGATTCGGCTTCGGCGACCGTTTCATGAACAGGAGCCGGGGCCGGGGCCGGTTCGCTGACCGCAGTTTCTTTTACCTCGGGTTGGGCGGCGGGCGTCGTTGACACTGGGGGTTGTTGCGCTAACGGTTCGTCTTTCTCTTCCGGAATGGCGGCGGGAGAGGCTTTTTCGCCGGTACAAACCCATTCCTTGCTGTTTTTGTCCTGATGGCAATTCCAGACGGCATCCTCCGCAAAACCCGTAGTCGGCAGGAATGCGAAAAAAAACAGGATAAAGCAAAAATGCATGCGGTGTCGGGAGATGGGTAGCGGGACGGTTTGCAAATAGACTAAAATGCCGAATGCCATTTTACCTTAATTTATCTGACCATAATAAACTAATCTAATCGGCCCTCATGATTGAAGATTTGCGAATCATGGCCCTGCTCGACTGGCTCCGGCATGATCTTTTGATGACGATAGCCAGTTGCGAACCGGCCTCCAGCGATGCCAGCTTCCGGCGCTACTTCAGGGTCGAAGGGCCGGAAGGCCGGTTCGTCGTGATGGATGCGCCGCCCGAGAGGGAAAACGTGGCGGCATTCATCAAAGTCAACCGTCTGCTCAAAGGGGCCGGTGTCCATGTGCCGGAAATCTTCGCACAAAATCCGGAAGACGGTTTTCTGCTGCTCGAAGATTTCGGGAGCCACGATTTTCTGAGCCGGGTAAGCCCGGAGAGCGCCGAATGGCTGTACCGGGAGGCGCTGGACGCTCTGTTCCGGCTGCAGACGGGAACGTCGATTTCGGCCTGCGGCCTGCCGGTTTACGATCACGCGCTGCTGGCCCGCGAGCTGGGCATCTTCGACGAGTGGTTTCTGGGGCGGTGGCTCGATGTCGAGATGCCGGCGAAAGTGCGCGAATCTCTGCACGAAAAGCTGATCGCCTCGGCGCTGGAGCAGCCGCGCATCTGCGTGCACCGCGATTACCATTCGCGCAATCTGATGATACTGGAGGCGGATTCGCCCGGCGTACTGGACTTTCAGGATGCGGTAGTCGGGCCGGTCACTTACGATCTGGTGTCGCTGCTCAGGGATTGCTATGTCGCCTGGCCCGAGCGACGGGTCGATGACTGGATGAGCGGCTACTACCGGCGCTTGCTCGGCGCCCGGCTGATCGATTGCAGCCTTGAGCGGTTCCGGCGCTGGTTCGACTGGATGGGCATGCAGCGCCATTTGAAAGCGATCGGTATCTTTGCGCGCTTGAATCTGCGCGACGGCAAGCCGGGCTATTTGAAAGACATCCCGCGGACGCTGAATTATGTATTGGCGCAGGCCGATGCTTATCCGGAATTTGCCGAATTCGGCGATTTTTTGCGGACGCAGGTTTTGCCCTTGCAGGAGACGGCCGCATGAAGGCGATGATTTTGGCCGCGGGCCGGGGCGAGCGCATGCGCCCCCTGACCGACCGCACGCCGAAGCCGCTCTTGAAGGTGGCCGGAAAAGCGCTGATCGAACATACGCTCGGCCGATTGGTCGAGGCCGGATTTACCGAGATCGTGATCAATCACGCGCATCTCGGAGAACAGATCGAAGCGGCGCTCGGCGACGGGGAGCGCTACGGCGCAAGCATCCGTTATTCTCCCGAAGGCGAGCAGGCGCTCGAAACCGCCGGCGGCATCGTCAATGCATTGCCGCTGCTGGGGAATGAACCGTTCCTGGTTGTGAACGGCGACATCGCGACCGATTTTCCGTTCGACATGCTGCATGCCGTGCCGGTCGATCTGGCGCATTTGGTTCTGGTCGACAACCCCGCGCATCATCCCAGGGGCGACTTCGGCCTGGACGGGCAGGGCAGGGTTGTGGAAGACGGCGAGGAACCGTTTACTTTCAGCGGAATCGGCATTTATCATCCCGCTTTGTTCGAGCATGTGCCGCCGGGCGCCAGCAAGCTCGGTCCGCTGTTGCGCCGGGCGATTTCCCGGCAGCGGGTGTCGGGGCGGAAATATGGCGGGTTCTGGATGGATGTCGGAACTCCCGAGCGGCTACAGACTCTCGATAGTTATTATTTTCAAACAGGAGTATTCCCATGAGCGACCATGTCTATAAAAAAATCGAATTGACCGGTTCATCGACGGCCGGCCTGCAGGAGGCGATCGAGAACGCGATTGCCCGCGCTTCGCAAACGATCCAGAACATGCGCTGGTTCGAAGTGGTCGAAACGCGCGGGCATATCGAAAACGGCAAAATCGCGCACTGGCAGGTTACGATCAAAGTCGGTTTTTCGCTGATCGAGTAAGCCGCGAAAGACCTGCCAGGTTTTTAAAACCTGGCAGATTTCTCCTGTATGGCGACAAGCCGGGCGTTCACTTGCCGAACGCGATATAACGCCGGTACGGCGAATCCTGCTTCCAGGTGAACGATTCGGTGTAATAGTGCATCAGTCCGAAATAACCGAGTAAACCCAAAGTAACGGCTTTGCGAATCTCGACGCCGAACCAGTGCTCGGTGATCAGGTTGACCAGCTGGTCGCCGTAGGCCTGCAGCGCGAAGGCAAGCCCGAACGAGAGGGCGGGCAGGACGAGGAAACAATGCACATGCCAGCTTTTGGCCTGACGGTAGAGCCAGTTCTGCGGCTGTTTATGGTGGCGATTGTAGTCGTGGGTCACATAAAAGAAGTAAGCGGTCGTATCATGTACCAGTCGGGGGCCGAGAATTGCCAGGAAATAATATTGCTGGACGAACAGATAATAGCTGTTCAGTACCAGTAAAGTGTTCGACCACAAAAACCATTTGCCGAAGGCGGATGCGGCAAAGCGTTGGCTATACCAGGTGACGAGAGCGAGCAGCACGCACAGATTGCCGGCGGCCAGCTTGATCCATTCGACCTGATCCGGCGTCAGTCGTGCATTCAAAAAAATACCGATATAAATCAGAAGGCCCGCCGTGACGCTCAAGCCGAGCAGGAGATTGAAGTGCGGCGAAGGCAGCCTGCACACTCCGCGCGCCAGCCCGTGCTGCTGCTTCAGTACATGCAGCACCGTCCAGGCCGCGACACCGGCGTAAAGCGCGTAGTAAGGCAGGTAGAGGCTGCCGATGCCGAAAACGACCGCTAGCGCGAGCGTCATCCGGAAGAGGCGGGGCTTGTAAAGTTTGAAATAATCACCGTGGCTGCATAATAAAATCGCGCTGGCGAGGATATGCGGCGTGCCGAATAAAATCTGATACAGCAGGAAATGCCCGGTATTGCTGGGCAGATTTTCTTTCAGAAAATTATGCCAGAACCAGCCGTCGAATAACTGGAGCAATACGCAGAGTGGAATGATCAGATAAAGTGCCAGGATTAGCCGGAAGGACACGGCCATCCGGATCGATGGTGAATAATTTTGTGAAGAAGAAACGGCTTGAGCAGACATGGATCGGTCCCCGCATAAAGTTTATTGATTGAATTCCTTAATTAAGCTACAGCATTAAATTCTCTCGAATGCATCGTGGACGGCAGGCGGCAACCGGCCGATCCTCCATGAGAGGAAAGGAGAGTCTGCCGTCTCTGCGCTTTTTCGAGTACTGAGTCCGCCTGGCGTCAGGCGGATTACTTCATATCAGCCGGCCCCATAAATCGTAATCGTCCGCTTCTTCCAGTTCGACCTGCACCAAATCGCCGACCTTGAGATGCGTGGCGCCGTCGATATAGACTTGGCCGTCGATTTCCGGTGCGTCCGTCTTGCTGCGGGCGACCGCGCCTTCTTCGACCACTTCCTCGACCAGCACGGTTTCCACCCGTCCGATCCGCCGTTGCAGGCGGGCGGCGCTGATCTCCGCTTGATGCGCCATGAATCGCGCCAGGCGTTCTTCCTTGACCGCTTCCGGCACCGCGTTCGGCAAATCGTTTGCGGCTGCGCCCTTGACCGGCGAATAAGCGAAGCAGCCGATCCGGTCGAGCTGGGCGTCGGTCAAGAATTGCAGCAGTTCCTCGAATTCTTCCTCGGTTTCGCCCGGAAAGCCGACGATAAACGTGCTGCGTAGAGTAATGTCCGGGCAGATTTCGCGCCAGGCCCTGATCCGTTCCAGATTGTTCTGGCTGGCTGCCGGGCGCTTCATCAGTTTCAGGATCCGGCTGTTCGCATGCTGGAACGGAATGTCCAGGTAGGGCAGGATTTTGCCTTCGGCCATCAGCGGGATCACTTCATCGACATGCGGATAGGGATAGACATAATGCATCCGTATCCAGATGCCCAGTTCGCCGAGCGCTTCGGCCAGTTCGTAGAAACGGGTGCGCACCTGCCGGCCTTTCCAGTCGAACGGCCGGTATTTCAAATCCAGTCCGTAGGCGCTGGTATCCTGCGAGACGATCAGCAATTCCTTTACGCCCGCCAGGGCTAGGCGTTCGGCTTCGCGCAACACCTCGTCGACCGGTCGGCTGACCAGGTCGCCGCGCATCGACGGGATGATGCAGAAGGTGCAGCGATGATTGCAGCCTTCCGAAATCTTCAGATAGGCATAGTGCCGGGGCGTCAGTTTGATGCCTTGCGGCGGCACTAGGCTGGTAAACGGATCGTGCGGTGGCGGCAAATGCTCGTGCACCGAGGCGATCACTTCTTCCAGCGCATGCGTGCCGGTCACTTTCAAAACTTCGGGGTGTCTGGCGCGAATTTCGCCTTCCCGGGCGCCGAGGCAGCCGGTCACGATCACCCGGCCGTTTTGCGCGATCGCTTCGCCGATGCTGTCCAGCGATTCCTCGACTGCGGCATCGATAAAGCCGCAGGTATTGACGACGACTAGGTCGGCGTCTTTATAAGTGGGCGAAATGGTATAGCCTTCGGATCGCAGCTTGGTCAGAATCCGCTCGCTGTCGACCAGCGCTTTCGGACAGCCCAGGCTGATAAATCCAATATTCGGAGCAGTCATTCTTTTCTCGTGAGTATAAAAACCTGCGTAGTTTATATGAGTGTGGACGGGATTAAAAATTGAAAAGTTTGTTTTTTATAAATTTTTTGTAAAAAATAAATACACGCTTCGACATGCGGCGCATGACTCCCTTTCTCAGTATTATATGCTTGCAATAGCGTATCGGCGTTTGGGGCGCAGGAATTTTCGGAAAGTTATAATCGTCCAACTTACAAAAAATTTGGAGCTGATAAGCGTGCGAATGTCCGATTTTTCGCTCACGACGCGCTGGTTGATTCCCGCCCCGGTCGAAAGGGTGTGGGCGCCTCTGGTTGCAACCGAGAATTGGCCGGGCTGGTGGGATTATGTGGCGATGGTGGACGAGACGGCGCCGGGTAATTCATTGGGTATCGACAATGTCAGGCGGTATCTCTGGCGGACCTGTTTGCCTTACGATCTGGCGTTCGAATTGCGGGTCACTCAACTGCATCCTTACCGTGCGATCACTGTCGAAGTCACCGGCGACCTGATCGGCATCGGCGATTGCTCGCTGACCTATCGGGAGAACGAGGCGGCGACCGAGCTGATCTTTATCTGGAACGTCTCGCTCGCCAAATCATGGATGAAGCTGTTGGCGGGAGTCGCCAGGCCGGTATTTGTATGGAATCATCGGCGTGTGATGAAAAACGGGGAAGCGGGCCTGATCCGCCATTTAACTGGGCGTTCGGAATTATCTTTATGAACTATCGGCAAGCACTGCGGCTCTTAAGTTTTAAGCTTTAAATAAATATCGAGCTGAAAGTGCAAACTTTTACTTGCAATATTTTCAAATATCCTTATAATACACAGGATCAATCGCGGGGTGGAGCAGCTTGGTAGCTCGTCGGGCTCATAACCCGAAGGTCGTCGGTTCAAATCCGGCCCCCGCTACCAAATAAATCAAGGACTTGTGAGAAACACAAGTCCTTTTTTTATGCTTGGTGGTTTTGTGTAACCTTCATGTAACTGTAACGCGGTGCAAAATGACGTGTTGCGGTATAAGGACTTTCTACGCCCGGCGCGTTCTTTGCATCGAAATCCATTCGGAGCACGACATTATGCGTAGTTGGTGCCTTGTAAAAAAATGTGCCTAGTATGGTGTGAATATCAACCTCACTTGGGATTAGTACTCGCATCCTGATTGCATCCCTACACGCGACTAACGCGCTTTCTTTTGTCTATGGCTTTTTCTCCTGAGTTATAGCTGTAGGGTTTTTTCGCGATAGCAAAACGCCAACACTCTTTAAAGCTATGGCGGATTGCCTAGCGGCGAATCCGCCTTACGGGTTCTCCTTCTCCCGTCTTTCGCGCCACTCAGCCTGTCGCTGCCTTTCGATCTCGTATTCCTCTCGAAGGCTTTTCGCAACGAACGGATCCGGCTCGGATACATACTCAATCACTACTGGGCGGTACCGGAGCAGCAGTGATGCATGCTCCTCCGCAAGATAGCGAACCAGTGCATCCATCGTGTCGATCTTATATATCCAGTCATCGCTCATGTACGGAAGGACGTCAGTACATGAGGAATGCCATGTTCTATGCGGCCCCGCGCTGTGCCACCTACCATATGCCCAACATACAAGGATCTGCGCGCAGGAGAACTTTGGCCAGTTATCTGGGTATCGCCTACGTTTATTCTCGAGGCGGGAGAAAAGGGAAGCCGCAAACAGTATTGCGGCTGTGGTTTCAATGTCGTCCTTGCTCTCCCACAGGTAGTCAAGCGTATCAAGCTCACCCTGCCTCGTATAATAACTTGGCGGATGTATCGGCCCTGATGTTCCGGGCCATCGATCAAAATGTCTCTGACAATCCTGGTGCAAGCTCCGTATGGAGTCTGTAGGCCACCAAGATAGTGCAGAAGGTCTCTCGGTGGGACTTGCAGGATCGTGTACTTGGATTGACAAGAACAACGGATCAACGACAATGCTGAAATCGTTTAGGCGGTCAGTCCAAGCGCGGAAAACTCGCTCCCAGCTCCAATGCTTCGAGAACTCCTCGATTTCTCGCTGGCGTTGTTGTTCCCACGATTCAGTAATTCGCTTCAAGGTTCCTCCAATGATTCTGTACTTCCTGCCGGTATCATGTGAAATCTAACGTAGAGCTAAGCCGATCGCTGGAGCGTAGCGGAAGCGGTCGGCTTGAGCACCTTGTGTATGCCCAGCATGGGCATGAACTTATGAGGTGTAAGTCTCATAGGCGCTAACCTAAAATATAAAATATTGAAAATAAAAGGAATTTCACTTTAAAGTTTTACTTTGATTTGCCGCTCAAAGAGCTTCAACATATTGAAAATTAATGACTTTTATTGGAATAGGTCAATTTTTAAGTTAGCGCCTATGGGCGCAAGTCCCCTGCCGGAGAATTCGAAATTAATCCTGTTAGTGATTATAACGACTAGCCGAAGACAAAGGCAAGACCGCGAGGTCTTGTCTGAAGGAAGTCGGAGAGCTGTAGGGCGGTAGGGCGTTTTCGCGATAGCAAAACGCCAACATGCTTCAAAGCTATGGCGGATTGTTTATCGGCGAATCCGCCTTACCGGGTTAGATTGTCGCAATAGCGAAGCAAGATTGCCACCTGACGTCGGGCAACGATGAAGCTGTTGCCCGACCTACCCGGCTAACCTAAAATATAAAATATTGAAAATAAAAGGAATTTCACTTTAAAGTTTTACTTTGATTTGCCGCTCAAAGAGCTTCAACATATTGAAAATTAATGACTTTTATTGGAATAGGTCAATTTTTAAGTTAGCGCCTATGGGCGCAAGTCCCCTGCCGGAGAATTCGAAATTAATCCTGTTAGTGATTATAACGACTAGCCGAAGACAAAGGCAAGACCGCGAGGTCTTGTCTGAAGGAAGTCGGAGAGCTGTAGGGCGGTAGGGCGTTTTCGCGATAGCAAAACGCCAACATGCTTCAAAGCTATGGCGGATTGTTTATCGGCGAATCCGCCTTACCGGGTTAGATTGTCGCAATAGCGAAGCAAGATTGCCACCTGACTACACCGCAACGTGCGCACTTAAAGCTTTTCTCCTTGGGTTGACGCTTTGGTAGGAGCTTGCTCACAAAGGACAAGACAATGACGCCAGCAATAATAACTCCGAAGATAGCTTCCGATGACATTTAGCTCCCCACGCCTAACGCTGAGTTAACCGGCGCGTTACAGCGGGCTTTGCGGAGGCGAAAATAGCGAAGCCGCTGGAGCAAAGCCCGCTGTAACGTGTCCGGTTGAACGACGTGTTAGATTTTCGCGGCCAGAAAACTATCGGTAGTACTGGCAATTTGAGTGATGAAGTGGATGTGCTTGCGTAGATCATCACGAGTCACCGCGTGTTGTTTTGGCTGGGCCTCACCGTTCGTTGGACGCAGAGAGCGGTGTGCAATGTCTCCCCGCTTTTTGACTAACCGGTTCAGCTCCGCTTTGGCCTTGGCTGGGTCGCAATTGTTCCAGTTCCATGCATCTGAAACGTCGAGTGAGAGATACTTCTGGAATATCTGGCGAACCCTGTCAGTGCTTGGACTGTGGAATGACTTGAGGTCAATTTCTAGCGAATTGAGGTAGAAATTTTGGATGGGATCATCTGCATTGCCTTTGGCGCAGATTGCATTCACCGCCTCGAAAATTCGATCTTCAAAGTAGGTTTCAAGGGCAGCGAGAGCCATCACTAGACTGGCGCGCTTCAGGACTTCAATGTCCGGCGGTGGCGGCTTGGTGTTGAGGGCATCAAAGTGCTTCAGGAGATCAGTGGAGTCCTGAATCGCGTGCTTGAATGTTTCGAGCGCTTGTGAGTTCATCCGCAAAATCTAACGCAAAGGTAAGGGGCGCGCCGTGGACAAGCCTTAAACGAAGCCGCCGAACCCGATTCAAACACAAACCTGCAAAACCGCCCGCGGACGGCGCGTCCCTTTGACCGCCGGGTTAGACCGATTGTAAGACAACCCCAGGGCGAAGCCAAGGAAAAAACGAATGCCTGCGCAAGCAGAAAGTCCTTGTTATCTGGAAAGCCCCGCTACGGCTTGCGTCGCGCCATTGTTAAAGCTAATGGCCTAAAAGTGGCTTGTGCATGGGGGACCCGCCGAGACCTTAAAGACGCCGGCGTGACGCAAACGGATCAGGCCGAACGGATAAGAAATGCCGTGGTAAGCGGGACGACCTTTCCGTTCCCGGAAGGAGCAGCTCAAGTCCTTTGATTTTGCCGCCGTCTAACCAAGTCCTTTGATTTTGCCGCCGTCTAACGCAGAGCTAACCGGGCGCGGCCCGGAAGCTGAATAAACAAAACCGCATTATAACCGCGCTCCGGTTGAGCGCACTGTTAGGCTTGGAAACAACATGATATTGACAGCGACGACACAACAGAATTACGTCGCGTGCTCGCGCAGCCACTCTTTCAGCGCCTCGTTCATGCGCGTTTGCCAGCCGCGTCCAGTGGCGCGGAACGCGGCCAACACGTCGGCGTCGAAGCGAATTGCCACTTGTTCCTTGGTGGGGCGTTTGTTGGCGCCGCGTTTGCGTCGCGTGGTTTCCGCGTGCAATTCGCCGGCGTTATGGCACACAAACGCAGCCGCCCAATCATCGGGCACGGTTGCCGGGCTGTCGCTGTCGTGGGTAATGTCCGCGTCCGTCTGTGCCGATACCGCGTCCCAGTCGGTCAGATTAACGGTTTCTGGCTTGCCAGTAGATACGTTCTTCATGCTTTTCTGCCTTTCTGATGGAGATGATATGGTCGTCATCGCCGCGTGGCGTATGGACGATAAAAACCACCACGCCATTCCAAACGCCCAAGGTTTGAAAGCGCAGTTCGCCGTAGGCGGTGCGCCGGTCTTCGCGGGTCAAGGTAAAACCATCGAAAATCGCTTCGCAACCCACAAAATCAATTTGATGGTTTTGCAGGTTGGCAAGGCGTTTGGTTTCGTCGTAAGTGATCATAAATCAAATTGTATATACAAATTTATAGAAAGTCAATTAATTTATATCTACAATTTGCTGGCTGTTGACATTATCGCCCATCGGGCTTATGCTTCTCCCGCTGCCCCACATTGGGCAGGCGGGTTTGGTCGCCCGTGCAGCAAAGGCGCAAAAGCTATGCGCCGCAAGTCGTGTGGCTTTTTTATTGCCTCTCGTTTTATGGCGGGTGGCGTATGGGGAAGCCGTAAGGCTTGCCGGACCCTTTGCCCGGTCGACCAACCCTGTACGTCATCCGCCGCCCGTTGCTTGGTCGCTCCGTGCGGTGGTTTAACCGCAGCAAAGGAGTTAACCATGAACACCAAAGACGTGCCCGTCGCGCAATCCAATACCGAAGTTTCCGGCCATATCGTCGTTATCGACGGCCAACCGACCACAACCACCCAAGACATTGCCGACGTTTACGGCAAGCAACATGCGAAAGTGCTTGCAGTCGTTCGCCAGCGCATGGGAGAAGTACCCGATGAGTGGCGTCTCGCCAATTTCGGCGAGACGGTCATTGAACGGCCAAACCCTAGCGGCGGCGCGCCTATAAAATCCCCGGTCATCCGCATGACCAAGAAAGGCTTTCATTTTGTCGTCGGGAAATTCACCAGCATGAAAGCCGTGCAACATCAAATCGCCTTCGCCGATGAATTCGAGCGCATGGAAAGCCAACTGCAAGGCAAGGCCACAGAGGGAACTAAACCGCTTCTGCCCACTGACCAGTTCATCCAGAAGTAGAATACGCCATCGAACGCCGCGCCCACACGCTGAGCCTGCGCCAATACGACAAAATTAAGGAACAACTGCGCGAAGCGATACGGAAATGGGGTAAAGACCTCGAAGGCCAAAAGCTGGTGGAGTTCGTCCAGCATATCGACCTGCCCGATAGCCAACTGGTCATCGTCCACCGCGATACTTTATGGCAGTTGACATCATGCCTTGCCTATCTTGATATAGCGCAAAAGAAAGCCTTAAGCTCAATTAATGTACTTGAGAACGAAACAGGAATGCCGTGGTACGGACGAGATTAACAACCGGCCCCGCTGCTTCGGTGGCGGGGCCTAACGTAGAGCTAAGCCGACCGCTGGAGCGTAGCGGAAGCGGGTCGGCTTGAGCGCCATGTTATGCATTGATGTACTCATATACGCCAAACTCCCAATATCTCTTGCCCGGATTTAGTGGCCCTCGCCACCCGCTGGACAATAACTCGTTTGCAAGAAAACGGTTAATCATGCCATGACCAACAAAAGTTACTGAGCCATGCTCATGGGCAAAATCTTTAAGCTTTTCGGCGGCGCCGGTTGCCCTAAGTTTGCCGGATTTTAAGGACTCGCTATTGCGGGAAAAACCCGCAAACCAAAGCAGCCTGAACAGTGTGGCCCAGATGGTTGGCGAGAGCTTTGGAAAATTCCAGTCTACATAAGGCAAACCCATTTCCCTAAATATGGGGTCTATGTAATTAACCGTCGTAACTCCCAACGCTTTTGCTGACTCAATCGATCTTGGTAGATCGCTACATACAACGGTAGAGCAATCAGAAACAACCTCACATACTTCTTTGGGTGGCAGGTTTTCTTTTTTTATTCCCGCAGAGTTATAGAATTTAATCCATTGCTGGAATTCGCTGGCTTTCACGTTCCTCCAAAACGGAAGATCAGGCTCGCCATGTCTAACAAGAATAATTTTCACAGGCTTCTCCATTTGAAGCATAACGCCATGCTCAGCTGCCATTTGCCGCGGTGCTTTTTTTGGGGATAATAGCGAAGCGACCCCAAAAAAAGTACCGCGGCAAATGGTCAGCCGGAGCTATTTGTTAGGCATTTTTCTTAAATCCCTGAGTATCTGACTTTGGCCAGTTTTCAGGAAAATTAACCCATTTATGTTTTGATCTATTCCATGCAGCCGCTACAGGCTCGGGGAAATTTGGATCTTCAAAGCACCCTACGGCCACCCCAACTGCATTTGGCATAAATTCAGCTTCCCAATGCACAGTAGTACCACAATTAGAGCAAAATAAACGATTGAGTTTTCTTCCTTCGTTGCTTGTGTCAACGAACAACTTGGGATCACCAACTTTTGATACTATTTGATCGTTTCCAAAATACGCTCCTACTCCAAAAACGGAGCCTGTTCGCTTTTGGCAATTTAAACAACTGCACGCAACCACCATTTTCGGATCGCCAGCAAGCTCTATATGTATTTCACCGCACGAACACTTTGCTTTTCTATTCATTGTTGCCTCTTACATAGAATTTCTTGACGTAACATTTAATGCCTAACGTGGAGGTAAGGGGCGCGCCGCTGAAGGAAGCCGAGCGAAGCCGCCGAACCCGATTAAAAAGTAAACCTTCAAAATCGTCAACGGGCGGCGCGTCCCTTTGACCGCCTTGTTAGGCATAGGCTCGCACCAAAAGATAGCCAGCCAGCGGAATAAACGCAAAAAACACAACGATACCGAGACAGCCTGAACCGGAGCCGGCGTTGCGGCGAGAAAACTGAGGCGGCCTAGATTGAAGCCACTTGGCATGGCACGCTGGGCAGAAAAATTTGGTTTTGTTGTTACGCCATGCCTCGATGGTGCGTTCGGTATGACGTGAAACTACACCGCAACGTGCGCACTTAAAGCTTTTCTCCTTGGGTTGACGCTTTGGTAGGAGCTTGCTCACAAAGGACAAGACAATGACGCCAGCAATAATAACTCCGAAGATAGCTTCCGATGACATTTAGCTCCCCACGCCTAACGTTCGCCATAACCGGCAGTGAAAAGCGGCGCAAGCTTTTCGCGCCGCTTTTCACTGTCCGCGTTGATGGTGTTGTTGGGCGTCGCCTCAGCGAATGCCCGAATACTCATTAGTAACAGCTCCGACAAAAGCCTTTATAGCGCTGGTCGATCTCAAGTGATGCACTCGCTTGTGACGGGCCTGCTCTGCAACCAACTGCCGGTACTTGGGTGTCAATTTCTCATGACAGAGCCGAAGTACGCGATAGCTGTTCAATGTGCCGCGCCATATTGGACTGTTCTCAGGCCACCCCTCGGGCGTGACGATTAAGCCCTTTACGAGACGCTTTGTCACCCAGACATAATGCGTGAATAGCGGTAGATCGACGTAGATCAACGTGTCAGCAGCCGAGAAACGTTCCCAGGCTGACGGCACGCAGCCGAACCCGTCAATGATCCACTCGTCTCCGCGCATGAGTTCGGAATGGATCTGAAGGTACTCGTTGTGAGGCACCTCCACGCCGCCAGGCCGGTATTTAATGGTGTCGAGTGAGTGCAGCGGCAAACGGGTAATGCTGGCCAGTTGCCGAGCTAGCGTTGATTTACCGCCGCCAGCGTTGCCGAAAACTGCGACTCGCCTCATCTCAAATACTCTGCTCACTGATCTGCTCTCCATGACGCCCAACGTAGAGCTAACCGGCGCTGCGTGGCTTTATCGCGCAGCGTCCAGCGACCGAAGGGAGCGAGGTTGAGCGCCGGGTTAGAGCGCTTTGTATGCATTGGCGACCTCAGTATTGATTTTTGTGGCAAGCGCCTGCGACTCACGCATGAGTGACTGCACTCGCTCAAGATTGCTTTGGTGCTGTGCCCACACATCGCTGCCAACAATGGCGGCAAAATCCATTTTTGTTGGAGCCTTCGAATTCTCGTAAGCCTCAAGCCGCTTGACTCGTTCTGGGATGTCTTTAATGCCGCGTGCTGTGGGTGATAGTTTCGCGGTGCTGAGCATCCAGGTTTTCCATTCCTTGTTGCCCTTTGACTGATTGCACTTTCCGCAGGATGGTACGAGGTTGTGGATTTCTGAGATGTACCCAGTTGGCTTTTTGTCTTTGACGAGCGGGCGGAGGTGATCCCATTCCGAAGCAACGCTGCCACAGTATGCGCATTGGAATGTTTCGGGGGTCATTCCGAGTATTTCCAAGGCCAGCCTTACTTCTTCCGCGCTGGGCAGCACGACCGGAATTATTGAATTGATGAATGCGTTCGTAATACTTGAAGAACGCCCCGTGATCTTCATCGGGGTTGGCATTCGGAACAGTGACAAATATTCCATAGGGGTTGCGCTCTAACGTAAAGGTAAGGGGCGCGCCGCTGAAGGAAGCTAAACGAAGCCATTGAACCCGATAAAAAGGAAGCCTTCAAAACCGCCAACGGACGGCGCGTCCCTTTGACCGTTGTGTTAGGCAATTACTATCTCCAAATTGTCAATCAAATCAGAAATAACAGCATTTTCACCAGTGCGCGATTCAAAGAAAATTTGGTTCTTATCACCGACGCTAATCTGAAACTCATCTGTCAAATTGGCTGGAGTTCTTTGTTTAATGGAGAGGGATTTAAAACGTCCGATATGAAATTTTCCACCAGAACACTCGGCAAATTCATTTTTAAGACGTTCAATCCAGCCGCTAGTATCAAAGTGATATTTAACAAGAAAAACCGTGGGAAACACCTGGTGTTCTTCGATAGGAAGAGTTGTGTGGGCTTGGCATTCCTCTCCGATCCGATAACTTATTTCAGAAGCGTTCAGTCTCTTTATGGACTCTTCTAGAGAATCCGCGGCCTTAAATGCAATACCACTGAAACCTCTGAATGCCGTACCTTCAATTCCAAATCTGACTCTAAAATTTATGAATTCGATATTGATATCACCAAAATTCACGCCAATGCTGGTGTACTCATCTTTTTTCATTAAAGGCCATGCAAAAGGCAAACCTAGCCGTTGCGCTACATTATTAGCAACTTTCAAAGGGTCTCCGACTTCAATCATAAGATGATCTATTTCAAACATTCTGTATTTATCCTATTTACCTCGGTCAACGAGTGAGGCCTAACGCCACGGTAAACAGCCCGCGCTCATCGGAATAAAAAAGAACACTGAACCTTAACCCACAACAGACTTTGTTAGCGCCAACTGGCGCGGGTCTGCTTGACCGACTTGTTATGCGTAACCTATTTAGAGGTAGTTATGTGGTATGAGAAATTAAACGATGCAGACAGGGCGATACTAAACAAGCTGGCAGGTAAACTTAGCCTGCCGTCATTGTGTAAGTACGAAAGCAATGCGCACTTTTTGAGCGATGTGTACTCGCGCATAAGCGAGGCGCATAGCCTAGCGCGGCAAATTAACCGCGTACTCGGTGACGCATAACGCAAAGCTCAGCGGCGTAGCGTTAGCGAAGTCCGCTGGAGCGCTGAGTTAGGCTGGTTGATGTTTTCGCCACTTCCAGCAAATACCGAAGCGCTTTGTTTACCGCTTCATCATTAGGAAAAGCTTCTGCAATATCAGGATCAAGAAGTACCACGTTCGTTTCTGCTTTGATCCGGTTTGCGTATTTACCGCGTACAATCTCACCGAAATCCGACCGTTTATATTCTGGCCGAAGCTCATCTGTCATTTCTGATTTAACCTTCTTCATAAATTTGCCTCTCAGCATTCGTTGCTAATCTTGCCGATATAATTCGAATTGCATCCCCTCTGTCAGTATGCGATACCGCAAGTAACCTTCCCTGAGAGGAAATACCAAATGTTACGAATCGCTCCTCACTATCCGAGTGGTCAGGGTCGTGGGCTGTAGCCGAAAATACATCGCGCAAAGCACTGGTTGCTTCTTCAAAGGTAACGCCATGTTTTCGCCGGTTCGCAGTGGCTTTTTTCGGATCCCATTCAAAGTCCATTGCTAATCACTTCTCGAAATCCTAACATAAAACTACCCATGCACGACACGGAAAACTAAAAGCGCATTATAACCGCACTCCGGCCTAGCACGATGTAAGAATTATTGGCACCATTGTCGTTCGCAGGGAATGCCATCGTGGTTACCATCCATTTTAGTGCCTGGGCAGTTATTTATAAAAAACGTTGCTTCCTCGCATGAAGTCATTTGAGAGCAATGGGTTCTACCGTCACACGTGAACTGAACACTGTTTGATGAGAAATCAGATTCTGGGCGGGCAACATTTTCCGATGTATCAGAGAGCAGTTTTTGTTGGTGGGTTCGGTACTTTTGGTTGCCATACCAACCCAACCCTAAAATAATGAGTATTACGATAATTCTATTCATGCGCCGCCCTGGTCGTTATTTGCCTAACGTAAAGCTAAGCCGACCGCTGGAGCGTAGCGGAAGCGGGTCGGCTTGAGCGTTTTGTTATATCTCAAGCTCTTCAGCTTCCCAGCCTGCGATTTCATGATGTCTTGCAATGAAATTAGCATCCGGCCTAAGCGCAAGTCGGTGAGGAACGTGCATAGACTTTCCGTGTAGTTTCAAAGTAAGCCCGCTCTCAAGCTCCGAGTAGTTTCGTTCTTCCCCAAGAGGGTCGTAGTACACAATTCTGTGGTCGGATGTCAGCGTGATGTAGCCGGTATCGAAGAGTTTATGATGGAAGTTGTTCAATAACAGACCATTTCTTACATCCAGCCTTTCCGCAGGAGACGCTTGAGACCACGGAATGATATGACAGGCTTCTAAAACTTCTGGGAATTCTATCTCAGTGAATGCACAACGATGTGAATACGCCTTCAGCAACGCATCTCGAAAAATAATCTGTTTGATACCCCGAGATTTAACCATTGTATAAATATCCTGAGCGGACGTCGGATCGTGGGTAAGAGCCTTAACGATTGACTTATATGAATCACCTGATGCTGAAAAGCCGAATGGATTTTCCATAGCTCCCCAATCAAAATCGAAGACCTTTTCTAGCCCTTCCTCGAAGTTATTTAAATCGAAAGCTATAAATCCGCTTCCAGGTTTTCCCGAAGCATTGACAATAAGAATGGTAAGCGGAGGAAGCTTTTCTTCCAGACAATAATCTTGAATCACCCCAAGAACGTAGCGAATTGCCCGATGATGGACGCCCAAGGCTTGGCCAAGTTCTCCATAGGTAATGGTGGTTCTCTTCTCCGCACGGCTCGTAAGGATAGGCCAAGCACGAGCTGCTCTTTCAAGTTGATTTACTGCCACGCCGAAGGCTCCTTTGAGATATAACGCAAAATTAACGCGCGCCCAGTTGGACGCTGAAAAGAACCGCGATGCTTCAGGGCGTCGCGTTGAATGACGAGTTAGCCGTGGCTCGCAAAACCTGGCATTTATTAGAGTAACAGAAATGAATTTTGGACAAGCGATAGAAGCACTAAAGGCCGGTCAAATGGTACAACGCCAAGGCTGGAACGGAAAGGGAATGCACATTTATTTGGAGCAGGGACGGCATTTGCCGTTAAGCGCAGGAATTGAGAAAGGCACGACTAGGATTTATGACCCGGTTATCTGCATGTACACAGCGCAAGGCACGCACCAACCTGGATGGCTTGCAAGCCAAGCAGATATACTGGCCGAAGACTGGCAGACGGTTGACGGCTAACTAAAATTAGGCATCCTAACAGACGTAAAATATTGCGTCACAAGTCCGCCTAAAAACTTGTAAAACCCTAAAACTGATTTATATTCATTGATATGCGAAAAATTATCACATCCTAAATAAAATGCAACACCCATCACAAAATATTTCTGGGCAGTCTCCTAAGTTGCTTGATCAGGTCAGGGATAAAATCCGCCTGAAGCATTACAGTATTCGTACGGAGCAGGCTTATACGGAGTGGATAAAACGCTTCATTCTGTATTTCGGCAAGAAACATCCTCGCGATATGGGTGCGCCCGAGGTGGAGCGGTTTTTGACGTATTTGGCGGTTGAGGGCCACGTGTCAGCTTCCACTCAGAACCAGGCGCGTTGCGCTTTGTTGTTTTTGTACAAGGAGGTGTTGAATATGGAACTGCCTTGGCTGGAAAATGTTGAACAGGCGAAGGCGCCCAAACGTTTGCCGGTGGTATTGACTCGGGACGAGATGCTGGCAATTTTGTCGCGATTGACCGGTACGCATTGGCTAATCGCCAGCCTTTTATATGGCACGGGTATGCGGATTATGGAATGCCTGCGCCTTCGGGTGCAGGATGTGGATATGCAGCGTAAGGAAATTTTGATCCGCGACGGCAAGGGAGCCAAAGACCGGGTTACGATGTTGCCAGTCTCATTGATTCAGCCGTTGCGGACGCATTTGGTCAAAGTGCGCGAATTGCATCGGAGCGACTTGGCGGTAGGTTATGGCGCGGTCTATTTGCCGCATGCGCTGGCGCGGAAATATCCGAACGCGGCAAAAGAATGGATTTGGCAGTATGTGTTTCCGGCCGCAAAATTGTCGACCGATCCCCGAAGCGGTGAAGTTCGCCGTCATCACATTCAGGAGCAGGCGATACAGCGGGCGGTAAAGCAGGCGGCGCGCGATGCGGACTTGACCAGGGCGGCCACGCCGCATACTTTCCGCCATTCGTTTGCAACGCATTTGCTGGAAGGTGGTTATGACATTCGTACGGTACAGGAATTACTCGGCCATGCGGATGTTTCGACGACAATGATTTACACGCATGTGCTGAACAGGGGCGGTAAGGGAGTAACGAGCCCTCTTGATAACCTCTAGGCTAAAACAACTCCATCGCCAGCATCAACGCGTCTTCCCGGCCTTCGGTGGCGGGATAATAGCCCTTGCGGATCCCGATCTCGTTGAACCCCATTTTTTTATAAAGACCCAGTGCCACGATGTTGCTCGGCCGGACTTCCAGGAATATCGTTTCAGCCTTGCCGCGGGCCGTTTCGATCAGGTGTTCGAGCATTTTTCGGCCGATGCCTTGCTTTTGCGAGCCGGGATCGACGCTGATGTTCAGAATGTGCGCCTCGCCCGCGCCGATCGAGAGAATGCAATAGCCTACGATCTTGTCCAAATCTTCGCAAACGAAGCATTGGTAATTGGCCCGGAAGCAGTCGATGAAAATGTCTTCGCCCCAGGGAAATTCGTAATTCTGGTTTTCGATTGCGAGCACGCCGGGCAGGTCGGCATGGGTCATCGTGCGCATTCTGAGCAGGTCGGTCGGGGAAACCGATTCCGGAAAGATGCGGGCGTAGAAGTCCCGGTCGGCGTCGTAAATGACATAGTTTTTGATTTTGTCCAGAAGTCCGCGCATGGTTTACCTTTTATTGTTGTTCTCGATAGGTATTGAGTGCCAGTTGCAAATCGAGCCAAGCCTTTTTCTTTTCGTTCGGCGAGCGTAGCAGATAGGAAGGGTGATAGACTACAACAACCGGCGTTTGATTTAAAGTATGGACGCGGCTGCGCAGCCTGGAAACTGGGGCATCGGAGCTTAGCAGCGATTGCGCGGCGATACGGCCGACCGCCAGGATGATTTTCGGCTGGAGCAGCGCGATCTGGCGATCCAGGTAGGGACGGCAGGCGCCCGCTTCGTCCGGTTTGGGATCGCGGTTGTTGGGCGGGCGGCATTTTACGATATTGGCGATATAGACCTCGTTCCGGCCGAGTCCGATCGCGCGCAGCATTTCGGTCAGCAGTTGCCCTGCCGGGCCGACGAAAGGCAGGCCCTGTAAATCTTCCTGCTGGCCGGGGCCTTCGCCGATAATCAGCCAGTCGGCTTTCTTGTCGCCGCTGCCGAAGACGGTCTTTGTGCGGGTTTCGCAAAGGCGGCATTTCGGGCAGGTTGAGACCGTCTTTTCCAGCGTGTCCCAGTCCATTTCCGCGACATCGTCAGGGGCTGCGTAGTCGCTGCTGGCCGCGAGGCTGATTGAGGCAGGGGGAGGTAAGGGAGACGTCGGTGCCGCATAAGGCGGGTCTTCATTGTGTAGAGCGATGGCTTCAGGCGGCGTATTGCCGGCGCCGGCAGAAGGCGGGACGGATACAGGGCTGTTCGAGGCTTTAGGCTTCCAGACAGTAATGCCCATCGCTTCGAGATAAAGCAGGCGAATCGCGTCGTCCATCGTCAGACTCCGTAAAATCGAGGGAAAGGCAGGGCGCTGGACCCTGTCCTTTGCTCGATAAGACAGCCGCCGTGGTCAGACATTCCCTTTTTGCGGATGCTGGCGCAAATCGCTGCTCTGCAATTTATTCACCGCATTCACATAGGCTTTGGCCGAGGCGATCACGATGTCGGTATCTGCACCCAGGCCGTTCACGATCCGTCCGCCCTTTTCGAGGCGTACGGTCACTTCGCCCTGGGAGTCGGTGCCGTTCGTGATATTGTTGACCGAGTACAATTCCAGGCTGGCCTTCGACTGCACCAGGTTCTCGATCGCCTTCAGGCTGGCATCGACCGCGCCACCGCCTTCCGCTTCGCCGGTCACTTCCTGATTGTCGATCCGCAGGGTGACCCGTGCGACCGGGACTTCGCCGGTTTCGGAGCAGACTTTCAGCGAAATCAACTTGATGAATTCGTCCTCGGCCTCGAAGCTTGCTTCGGAGACCAGGGCTTGCAAGTCTTCGTCGAAAATGTCGTGTTTCTTGTCGGCGAGCTGCTTGAAGCGCATGAAGACGTCGTTCAGCTCTTCTTCCGAATCGAACACCAGGCCCAGTTCGGTCATCCGGCTCTTGAACGCATTGCGGCCCGAGTGTTTGCCCAGCACCATCCGGTTCGCGGTCCAGCCGACGTCCTCGGCGCGCATGATTTCGTAAGTCTCGCGGTTTTTCAGTACGCCGTCCTGGTGAATGCCGGATTCGTGCGCGAACGCGTTTGCGCCCACGATCGCCTTGTTCGGTTGTACCGGGAAACCGGTGATCGAAGAAACCAGCTTCGAGCAGGTCAGAATCTCGCGCGTGTCGATGCCGGTGTCGCAGGCGAAGACGTCCTGACGGGTGCGAACTGCCATCACGACTTCTTCGAGTGAAGCGTTGCCGGCGCGTTCGCCGAGGCCGTTGATAGTGCATTCGATCTGGCGCGCGCCATTCATCACGGCGGACAACGAGTTCGCGACCGCGAGGCCCAGGTCGTTATGGCAATGTACTGAAAAGATCGCCTTGTCCGAATTCGGAATGCGTTCGATCAGGTTTTTGATCGTCGCGCCGAACTGCTGCGGAATGCTGTAGCCGACCGTATCGGGAATGTTCAAGGTCCGCGCGCCCGCATCGATCACCGCTTCGAGGATCCGGCACAAAAAGTCTTCTTCCGAGCGGCCCGCGTCCTCGGGCGAAAATTCGATGTCGTCGGTATACTGGCGGGCGCGTTTGACGGCACGCACCGCGTATTCGATCACCTGGTCCGGCGTCATCTGCAATTTCTTCTGCATGTGCAGCGGCGAGGTCGCGATGAAGGTATGGATACGGGCATGGCTGGCGCCTTTGAGCGCTTCGCCTGCGCGGTCGATGTCTTTGTCCAGTGCGCGCGCCAGGCCGCAGACGGTGCTGTCCTTGATCACATTCGCGACCGCCTGGACCGATTCGAAATCGCCGGGGCTGGCGGCCGGAAAGCCGGCTTCGATCACGTCGACCCGGAGGCGCTCCAGCGCCCGGCCGATCCGGATTTTTTCGTCGCGGGTCATCGAAGCGCCGGGGCTTTGCTCACCGTCGCGCATCGTCGTGTCAAAAATGATTAACTTGTCTTTCATGAAAAACTCCCTGCATGGAGAATCATCCACGCATGCCTTGCTGCGGATTTAAAAAAACGGGTTTGTAATACGATTCTGTAAAGTCGAGATTATGTGCCCCTCAGGGCAGCAGTAGTCTCAGAGACAGCAGGGAAGTTGCCGGCAACAGCAAGGAAGCGGCCTGGTAAGCGGCCGGTATGGAATGGGCTATGAAAGGGTATCGTGTGGACATAGTTGAAATATACGCGAAAGAACGCCCATCCTCAAGCGGATTTTAGGATTTTCTTGCCTGCATCCGGCGGCGCCGGCGCAAGACCAGCGTCAACACCGGGCCTGACACTGCATAGATTACCGACAAAAAGAACAGCATCGATTGCGGCTGGGCCATTATGAACGCAATGCCGAGCATCGCGACGATCGCGAACACGAACGGCACCTTGCCTTTCAGGTCGATGCCCTTGAAGCTGAAATAGCGGAAATTGCTGACCATCAGCAGGCCGGTCGCCATCGTCAAAAACAGCGCGGGATATTTCAGATAGCTCACGCTGTATTGGTATTCGGTCGCAAACCAGATAAAGCCGGCTAGAATCGCGGCCGCGGCCGGGCTCGGCAGGCCTTGGAAATAGCGTTTGTCGGCCGTTTCGACCTGCGTATTGAAGCGGGCCAGGCGTAGGGCGCCGCCGGCCATGTGCACGAACGAGGCGAACAGACCGACTTTGCCGAGGCCCGAAAAAGCCCATAAATACATGACCAGCGCCGGCGCGACACCGAACGAGACCATATCCGATAAGCTGTCGTATTGCACCCCGAATTCGCTTTGCGTATTGGTCAGCCGGGCGACCCGCCCGTCGAGCCCGTCCAGCACCATCGCAATGAACATGGCAATGACGGCGGTTTCATAGCGCCCGTCGATCGCGGACGTGATCGCATAAAATCCCGAAAAAAGCGCGCCTGTCGTAAACAAATTGGGTAACAAATAGATACCGCGGCGGCGTATGGACGGCTTTTTGGCAGTCATGCTGTAATCAATCCTTTTTGTCTCGATAAAATTCCGCAAATTATACAATGAGCGGGCAAGCCTTACCTAGCCTAATGGGGTTCTTTCTTTTGCAGCGTAGTGCCGGCAGGTTTGAAGGTGTGCAGGTCGACCGTGCGCTCGTCCCGGTCGATGGCGCAGCCCCAGGATAGGGCCTCATCCTGGGTATAGCGTTTGCCGAGACGCCAGGCGATTTCGGCGCGGGCCAGTTCGACGCCGAGGTAAAAAGCATGGCCGCCGTCGGTTTCGACGCCGAGTTTCGGGAAAAGCTCGAACGGGTCAGCCGCGGTGTTGATGCCGTCCCGGTTGAAAATATGCACGCCTTGGAGGCTGATCTGGATCCGGTAGCTCGGGTCCTTGATTTGTGACGCGAGTTCGCTGATCTCTGCGAAAGAATAGGGGAAAGGCGAGGGTTCGTGCAGCGCCATCAGGCCCGGATCGATGTGCTTCGGTAGCATGTTGTGTTCCTTGGCCGCGTGCATGATGCGCCGGGCCAGATCGGCTTCCTTGATCGCGCGGCAGGCGTGTCGGCTGACTTCGGTTGCCAAAATCTGGTTGATGTTCAGTTCGGAGCAAATACCGAGCAGCAGCGCGTTCATCCCGGCGGTGTCGGCATGGGTCAGTTCGGTGAGGTTGCCGACGCCCATCATGATTTCGACGCCGGGGTGGCGCTTTCTGACTTCGTGATAGCGCACGACCGATTCGGTGAAGCCGAAATGCAGCGGGTCGAGGATCGGGTCGACAATGAAGGCGCGGTTCCTGGCCTGCATGGCGGCGATGCTGCGGTCGAGCGAGTCCAGGTCTTCATGCTTTTCCGGAATCAGGATCGGCGTCGATTCGACCTCGTCCACGATCCACAGCGTGCTTTCGTGCAGGCTGAGCAGGAAGTCGGCACCGGCTTTCCCGCCTTTGAGCAAATCGTCCGGATTCAGCGAATCGATGCTGATCTGGAAGCCCTCCCGCTTCAGCGCGCGGATCATCGCTTCCATCTGCGGGAAAGGCGTGCTCGGCAGGCAGCCGATA
The DNA here is from genome assembly GCF_000733855.1 of Methylomicrobium agile. Lineage (NCBI taxonomy): Bacteria > Pseudomonadati > Pseudomonadota > Gammaproteobacteria > Methylococcales > Methylococcaceae > Methylomicrobium > Methylomicrobium agile. The sequence goes on along the minus strand of NZ_JPOJ01000001.1, from coordinate 4,393,092 downwards.
TCGATCACGTCGGCGCCGTTCCGTTGATAGTAGCGCGCGCGTTCGATGGCCGCTTCGATGCTCAGATTCGGCGCATCGACGATCTCGGCGAAAATCTTGACCCGGTAACGGCTCAAATCGGGTTTATGCGCGGCCTGGCCGAAGTATTGCGGCAGGTCCTTCAGTTCGTCCGGTCCCCGTTCGATCGGCAGGCCTTTGTCCGCCGACAATTTTTCGAGATCGCCGCGGCAGCGGCCGGGCACGATGATCCGGTCGGCCCCGAAGGTGTCGGTCAGCCGGCGCCCGATCATGTCCGCGGTCATCAGCGCGGCGACCTTGACGCCAAGCTGGTGCACCGTATAGCGGAATTTGGGCTGCATCTTTTCGAGGATTGCACGCAGCTGTTTTTCCGCCAGTTTGCCGGTCAGAAACAGGATGTGTTCGCTCATGCGACGGCCTTCAGGCGTGCTTCGACCTTGACGATCAGGTCTTCGACCGTATCGACGACGGTGGTGTATTCGAATGTGCGCAGTTTCGCCGTGCCTTCGAGATCGATCTTGCGCGGATAGACCATCACCTTGCCGCCGGGTGCGGTGGTTTCCATTTCGGGGGCGGTATCGCAGGGGAAAACGATGCTCGGCACTTTGCATTTGCCGGCCTGCGCATACAGGTTGGTGACCAGGCTGTCGGAGATGCCCAGTACGCATTTGGCGACCGTGTTCGAGGTAGCGGGCGCCATCACGAAGGTATGGTAATAGCCTTTGTAGAACAGCCCGACCGGCGGCGCCGAGGCGGCCTTGTCGCGGTAAACCGGCATAAGTTCGCGGATGTTTTTCAGGTCGTAGCCGTACATGCGGAGCACCTCTTCGCCGGCCTGGCTGATGTATAAATCGACGTGGTCGAGCCTCAACAGAAAGTCCAGGCACTCTTTGATATAGTGCCCGGAGCCGGTAATGGCCCAGGCTAAGCGCGGTTTATCCATCAATTATTTATTTGGGCTGTATAAGGTCTGGGTATTATACTCGAAGGTTTGGCCGCAGTTCGTACAGAGGGGGGTTGGATTTTGTTGGGGTCTTTCGAAAAGCCGCTGATCATGGGAATCTTGAACGTGACGCCGGATAGTTTTTCCGACGGCGGAAAATATGCCACGGTCGACGCGGCGATGCTGCAGGCCGAGCGGATGTCGGTCGACGGCGCGGATATCGTCGATATCGGCGGCGAATCGACCCGGCCGGGAGCCGATCCGGTGCCGGTCGCGGAACAAATCCGTCGGGTCGTACCGGTGATCGAGGCGGTCAGAGGCCGATTGCCCGGTTTGTCGATCAGTATCGATACGACGTCGTCCGAAGTCGCCGAGGCGGCCTTGCAGGCGGGAGCCGATATGATCAACGACGTTTCGGGCGGCACCGGCGACCCCGGCATCCTGACGCTGGCGGCGCGCCGGGATGCGCAGATCGTGCTGATGCACAGCCAGGGAACGCCGAAAACGATGCAGGACAATCCGTATTATGACGATGTGGTCGGCGAAGTCAGGTCGATTTTGCAGGGGCGCGTCGAGGCGGCTTTGCAGGCCGGTATCAAAAGGGAGCGGATTATCCTCGATCCCGGCATCGGTTTCGGTAAGCGCAAACGGGATAATCTCGATCTGTTGGCGCATCTGGATGCGTTCGTCGAACTCGGCTATCCGGTACTGCTGGGGACGAGCCGCAAGCGTTTCATGGGCTCGTTGTGCAATGTTCGGGAGCCGGCCGAGCTGGTGACCGCGACCGCAGTCACGACCGCGCTGGGTGTGATGGCAGGCGTCAAGCTGTTCCGCGTGCATGACGTGAAGGAAAACCGGCAGGCGGCGGACGTTGCCTGGGCGATCAGGCAGAGCCGGGCACGTCGATGAAGCCGGCATAATGAAAAAGGCTCCCTAAGGGAGCCTTTTTTAGATCAGTTTTCCAGCAGTTTGGATTCTTCCGGCAGCGCAACGCCCAGATAATTGTTCAAACTCGCCTCGGCGGCCAGAATCCGGTAAGCCGCGAAAAGCTCCTCGTATTTGGAATCGATGTAGTTGCTTTGGGCAATGAACATTTCGTTCGTAGTATCGAGCAAGTCCAGCAAGGTGCGTTGGCCGATATTGAACTGGTTTTGGTAGGCTTCTCTCGCCTTGATGCTGTTTTCCCAGTATTGCTTGTTCAATTCCAACTGGCTTTGGCGCGTTACGTAGGCCACCCAGGATTCGCGCATGTTCTGTACGACCTCGCGATAAGTGTTGTCCCGGATGTCCTTGGCCTGGGAGATTTGATGCGCCGTTTCCCGCCTGCGGGCTAGGTCCTTGCCGCCGTTCAGGATGTTGTAGCGGACGCGGACCATGGCAGTGACGTCTTCGTTCTTGCCGGGAATGCCGTCGAGGTTGTTGTTGAAAGTGGCGCCGGATTCGAAATCGACGCGCGGCATGAACGGCGCGGCGGCGGTTTCGTGTTGATAATGCGCTTCCTCGATGTCGGCATTGGCCGATTTCAACTGTGGGTGGCTCGCAACGGCCACTTCGACGGCTTCATCGATGTTTTTGGGGAGCTTGCCGTCAGGACCGGCAGGCGTTTCAAGCTTGCCGGGCAAAGCGCCGACGACTTTCAAATAGCGGGTTTTGGCGTCGGTCAAATTCCCTTCCGCGCTACGCAGATTGCTTTCGGCTCTCGAAACCCGGGCGGTCGACTGGTTGATATCGGCTCTTTTGCCGACCCCTTGCTGGCTGCGCATCGTGATTTGATCGTTGGTGCTGAGGTGGGCCTCGAAGTTCTCTTTGGCAACCTGTAACTGTTCTTCCGCGCGTAAAACGTCCAGATAGGCCTGCACCGCTTCCAGTGCGCGGTATTCCGATTGACTATACACCAGGAAGGCGCGTGCGTTGGTGGCGGCTTTGGTCCGGCTGACTTCATTCGGCGTCGCCAGACCGTCGAACAGCATTTGCCGGAGCTGAATCGAGGATTCGGCCCGGTCGTAAACCACGGTGCCGAGCTTGTTGCTGCCGACGGGTTTTACCGTCTGGTTGATCGAAGTGACCGCTCGGTTACGCGTTGTCGGGTTGTTCGAAGCCGTAGCCGCCTTGCAGGTCGATGGTCGGAAAAAACGAAGCGCGGGCCTGGGCGATTTGTTCTTCTGCCGCCAGCCGGGCATCCTTGAAACTTTGCAAATCAGGGTTTTCCTTAATTGTTTTCCGTACTGCTTCCTGTAAGGTTTCCGCCGTTACATTTGCGGACATTAAGCCAGCCAATATGGCAGTGCCGATATTCAACCTCATAAGAGATGCCTCAATTTATTAATAAACTCAATATGTTAAAATGTATAATTAATATTTATACTTGAAGTTCAATTAATCTTAATATAATTTTACTTTAAGGGTCAATTATTATCTTTTAATAATAAGGCGAGCTGTAGCCTATCCTCAACCTCAAGCTTTTGAAATATCGAAGTCAAGTGCGCTTTGACCGTGCGTTCGGAAATATTCAGCATGGAGGCGATCGACTTGTTGCTCAGTCCTTCGCCCAGCATTTTGACGACATCTGTTTCCCGCTGCGTCAGAAGGTCCAGATTCTTTTTTTTATTGCGGTAACGGGTATTGGCCTGATTTCCACGTGAACTCAATGTAGCCAGCATGCCGATGACTTTGGAAATCAGTTGCCGGGGAATCCAGATGTCACCTTTTATGACACTGCTGACGGCTTTCGGCAACACTTCCGCGACGGCGTCGCGTTCACAATAGCCGTAGCAGCCGGCGATCAGTAAATCGATTTGCTTCTCTGCGGGCCAGTTTTTGCCGATAACCAGGATTTTTAAGCCTATACGGATGAGAGGGGTAAGAGCGGAGGATTCACCGGCGAGTAGTTCGCCGTCCACAATCGCCATTTCGGCCTGTTCTTTCTGCACGAAGTCTGCCGAGGGCAGGTGGCCGTTTGCGATTGAAACGCCGTATTCGGCCGCAAGGTGCGCAGTCCATTGATCCGCCGTGTCCCGGTTAGCTGCCGAAATTAAAATGTTCGCCACTTGCCGATGATCCTTGAGTCGGTATTTGAAAGAGGGAAAGTCCAAACGAAGCCTGTCTTTTATCGTTCCCTCATTGCATGCTGTTTAGCCTTCAGAATCGGCTTCATCAGGTAGTCCAAAACGGTTTTTTTGCCGGTCAGAATATCGACATCCGCATTCATTCCGGTAATGATATGCAGCTTTTCGCCGTTTTTTTCCAGATAGTTCTTATCGGTTCTGAGGCGGATCAAGTAATAGCTTTTTTTGTCCTCCTCGTTAATGATCGTGTCTGCGCTGATATGCTCCAGTTTGGCTTTCAGGCCGCCGTAAATGGAGAAGTCGTAAGCCGTCAGCTTGACCATCGCATCCTGTCCGGGGTGCAAAAAAGCGATGTCGGCCGGCCGGATCTGCGCTTCGACCAGCAGGGTGTCGTCGATCGGGACGATTTCGAGCAGGTCCATGCCGGGCTGGATCACTCCGCCGATTGTGCTGATCTTAAGCTGTTTGATCGTGCCGTTGACCGGCGAGAGAATGCGCGTCCGCGTTACCCTGTCTTCCAGCGCGAGCGTCGACGCTTTCGTTCTGTCGAGCTCGGCCTTGGTTTCGTTCAGTTCTTTTAATGCTTCGGTTCGGAAGCGGATTTTCATTTCGGCCAGCTTGTTTTTATTCTCGCTCAGATAGGCCTGAATTCTTGGAATCGCCAGCTTTGCGGAATTCAACTCGCCAAGCAGGTCGTTGGCGCTGCGCCGCAGCCGGAGCATCTCGACTTCGGACAAAGCGCCGTTGGCGACCAAAGGCTCGGACATTTGGACTTCTTTCTGCAGCAGTTGATAACTGCGGGAAAGCTGCTCCTGCTTCGATTTCAATTCGACCAATTCCTGCTCTTTTTGACGCACCTGCTGCGCCAGTACGCTGGTGGACGCCTCCAGCTCCGACAGGCGGGAACGGTAAAGCTGTTCGGCATGGTCGGCAAGCTCGGGGGCATTCTCGACCACTTCCTGCGGAATGGCTAGCGGCTGATCCGTAGTCTCGGCGGTCAATCGGGCATTGTTGGCCAGCAGTTCATAGTATTTGAGTTTGGTTTCCTTAAACGAAGACGCGAACCTGACATCGTCCAGTTGCAATAACTCCTGGCCCTTGACGACCTGGTCGCCCTCCTCGATCAGAATTTTCGACAGAATCCCGCCCTCCAGGTTTTGTACGATCTGGACATGGCTGGAAGGAATGATTTTTCCGGAACCGCGGGTCACTTCGTCCAGCGTCGCAAAACTGGCCCAGATCAGTGCAATCACGATGAAGGCGAAACTCAGCAGCAGTATCAGATGCGAATAGACGGGGACGCCATAGAGGTTGACCGCATTGATGTCGGAAACAAAATCCCTGTCTTCGGACAATTGCTGTTGCTCGGCATTGAATTCGGTGATTTTTTTCAGGAGGTTCATGGCGTAATGGCTGAATTGTGGAATGGCCGGATTACTTTGTTTAATGGCATGGCTGAAGCCTTAAAGCTCATGAAGCGACTTTGATTTGTCCCTGCTTCAGCGCTTCGAGCACTTGTTCTTTCGGACCGTCGGCGACGATGCGGCCGCCGTCCATCACAATCAGCCGGTCGACCAGGGTCAGCAGGGAAGCGCGGTGGGTCACCAGTATCAGCGTGCGATGATGGAGTTGTCCGGCGAAACGTTGCTTGAAGGCCTCTTCGGAACTGTTGTCCATCGCATTGGTCGGTTCGTCCATGATGTAGACGGGGGGAGCCAGCAGCAAGGCCCTGGCGACCGCAACGCTTTGGCGCTGCCCGCCCGACAGGCCGGCGCCGCGCTCGCCGACCGGCATGTCGAAGCCGGCCGGATGCCGGTTCGTGAATTGGGTTATGCCGGCAATTTCGGCGGCGGTCAGTACCGCGTTATCGTCTGCGTAGCGGGAGCCGAGCGTGATATTGTCCTTCACGCTGCCGAACAACAGCGTAATGTCCTGTGGCACATAGCCGATCTGCCGGCGCAGTTCGGCGGGGTCGATCTGCCGCATGTCGGTTCCGTCGATCAGAATGGCACCTTCTTGCGCTTCATAGAAGGACATCATCAGTTTTTCGATCGTGCTTTTGCCGGAGCCGATTCGGCCGATGATCGCGACGCGCTCGCCGGCGTTGATCTTGAAGGAAACATTGTCCAGCGCCTTGACTGGCTGTCCGGGATAGCTGAACGAGACGTTTTTGAATTCGACCGAGCCTCTGAACGACGACCGGTGCAGGAATTGTTTGCCCGCTTCCCGCTCGACCGGCAGCGACATCAGATGGTTTAAAGAGTCCAGAGAAGCGCGCGCCTGATGGTAGCGGGTCAACAGCGCGGCAATCTGCGAGATCGGCGCCAGAGCCCGGCCGGTCAGCAGCGTACAGGCGATCAGGGCGCCCGTGGTCAGTTCGCCTTCGGCGATTTGGTAGACCCCGGCGATGACGATCAAAACCGATGCCAGTTGTTGTAAAAATGCCGTCAGATTGACTGCCAACGAAGAATAAAGACGCGATTTCAGGCCCAGTCTGGAAATTTGTCCGATCGTTTGTTCCCATTGCCGCTGCATCTGGCCTTCGGCACCGGTACTTTTTAAAACTTCGAGGCTGGAAACCGCTTCGATCAAGGTCGCGCTTTTTTGCGCCGAGAACTTGAACAGTTCGGAAATGGTTCTTTTCAAAGGCTGCTGGACGCTGATCGCGCCGAGAATCGCCAACGGTAGGATCAGTAATGGTATCAGCGCCAGTTTGCCGCCGATGAGGGCAATGATGCCGAGGAATAAAAACAGGAAGGGCAGGTCGATCAGCGCGGTCAATGTGGCTGAAGTCAGGAAATCCCGGAACGATTCGAACTCGTGCAGATTGTTCGCAAAGGTGCCCACCGAGGCCGGTTTGGCTTCCATCCGGATGCCGAGCACTTTTTCGAAGATTGTCGCGGACAGGATGATATCCGAACGTTTGCCGGCGGCGTCGATGAAATAACCGCGCAGGGCCTTCATGATCAGGTCGAACGTAAACACGATGGCGACGCCGATCGCCAATACCCATAGCGTTTCGACCGCATGGTTCGGCACGACGCGGTCGTAGACGTTCATTACAAAGAGCGGCGAGGCCAGCGCGAACAGGTTGATCAGCAGCGTGGCGATCATTACTTCGCTGTAGATGGGCCAGGACTTGTAGATCACGTCCCAAAACCAGTGTTTGATTTTCGGCGTTATCGAATCGGCGGTGCGGTCGTCGAATTGGTGGGCGAGTTGTATGAAGATGGCGCCGCCGCTGTATTCGGCGGCCAGTTCGTCTTCCGTGAGCGTTTTTTCCCCGCTGCCGGTTTCGGGCAGAAGGACAGTACAGCGGCCGTTTTCCTTTCTGAGCAGAATGCAGGTTTTTTCGTCGTTCAGCAATAGGACGGCCGGCAGGACCAGATTCGAGATCTTTTGCAGCGGGCGCTTGACGTAGCCGGCGGAAAGTCCCGCCCGCTCGGCGGCCCGGATGAATAACGGCAGCGTCAGCTTGTTGTCGACCAGCGGCAGGCCGGCCGTCAAGGCATCGGCGGACTGGGGCGTATGCAGAAGTTTACACATCGACAGCAGCGAAAGCAACAACGGATCGTCGAATCGGGCGCTCGGCTGCGGCGAAGGGCGTGCTGGGGCAATAAAAGCAGGAGCTATGACTTTTTCCATGGCGGAGGTCTCTTTAATTCGGCGCTATTGCACATTCTGTATAACTTATTAGAATAGCATATTAATAATTTTTTAAGGAAATCTCATGCCTTACATCAGCCGTAACGGCGCGGGCGAAATCATTGGCTTGCATCATTCGCCGCCAGAAGCTGAGGCCGAGTGGCTGGACGGTGATGATGCGCAGATTCAGCAGTTTTTATTATCCTGCGCGCCTACCGAACAAACCCGGCGTTCGCTGTCGGATAGCGATTCTGATATGATCCGGGTGATAGAGGATTTGATCGAACTGCTGATTGCCAAAAACGTGTTTACTTTTACCGAATTGCCGGAAGCGGTACAGCGTAAGCTCGGTTCCCGAAGGCGGCTGCGCGAGGATTTGGGTATGTTGGCCAACCTGGTCGACAAGGACGATAGAATTTTTTAGGCGCCGCAGCGCGCTTCAGACCGAATGAGCAAAAAAGAGAAAACCGCCTTCGTCTGCACGGAGTGCGGCGCCGACTTTCCGCGCTGGGGCGGCCAATGCACCGGTTGCGGCGCCTGGAATACGATCAAGGAAGTGCGCCTCGGCGCTACGGCGGAGCGTCATAAACGCCGGGACGGCTATGCGGGCGGCAAGTCCGAAGTGCAATGGCTGTCCGATGTCGTTTGGGCGCGCGAAGAAAGAATTCAGACCGGCATGTCGGAATTCGACCGCGTTCTCGGCGGCGGCCTGGTCAAAGGCAGCGTGGTTCTGATCGGCGGCGCGCCGGGGGCGGGCAAGAGTACGATTTTGCTGCAAATCATCGCCCATATCGCGCAGCAGGGCATTAAGGTTCTGTATGTTTCCGGTGAAGAATCGCTGCGTCAGATTGCCGACCGGGCGCATCGGCTCAAGCTGCCCTCCGACAAGATCTTGATGCTTGCCGAAACCTCGGTACAGCGGATTGCCGATGTCATGGACGAGGTCGAACCGCAGGTCGCGGTGGTCGATTCGATCCAGGTCGTTTACACCGAGCAGGCCGAATCGGCGCCCGGCTCCGTTTCGCAGGTGCGTGAATCGGCAAGTTATCTGACCCAGTATGCCAAAAAGAATAACGTCGCGCTGTTTCTGGTCGGCCATGTGACCAAGGATCAGTCGCTGGCGGGGCCGATGACCTTGAGCCATATCGTCGATAGCCAGGTGATTCTGGCCGCTACCGATGACGCCCGGTTTCGCGTGATGAGGGCGGACAAAAACCGCTTCGGCAGCGTCGGGGAACTCGGCTTTTTCGCCATGGACAGCGCGGGCCTGAAGGAAGTCAGGAATCCTTCGGCGATGTTTCTGAACCGGCCGGAAAAGCCCTCTTCGGGCAGCGTGGTGACCGTGCTGTGGGAAGGGACGAGGCCTTTGCTGGTCGAAATTCAGGCGCTGGTGACCGAATGCCAGTACGGCAATCCCCGTCGCCTTGCGGTCGGCTTCGATCAAAACCGGCTGGCGATGCTGCTCGCCGTATTGGCCCGTCATGGGGGGGTCTTTACCGCGAACGACGAAATTTACGCGAATGTGGTCGGCGGCATCAAGGTGACCGAAACCAGTTCGGATCTGGCGATCATCATCGGGATCGTTTCGAGTTTGCGCGATAAAATCATCCCGCATGACGTGTTTTTTTTCGGAGAGGTAGGGTTGAGCGGCGAGATCAGGCCGGTCGCGAACGGTTACGCCCGGCTCAACGACGCTGCCAAGCACGGTTTTAAAAAGGCGGTCATACCGAAAGCGAATGCGCCCAAAAAGCCGATCGACGAGCTGACTGTCTATCCGGTCGCCACACTGGCGGAGGTACTGGATATCGCCTCGGAACTGTAGAGCCTCGGTAAAGCCCGTTCTCAGCTCAGAAAAAACTGCAGGGACTTGTCGTTGATGCCCAGAATGTCGTTATTGCTCAACTTGACGATCCGGTTTGCGATCGGTTCGCCGTTGACGGTCAGCGAACCTTTGTTTTCCAGCGTGGAGACGAAATAGCCTTCTTTTTTCCGGGTGACTACGACAATGCCTTGGCCCGGGCGGCCCAACTGTACCATCGTTTTTTTGATCGGAATGATTTTGCCGATATTTTCTCCATCCATGATCTGAAAATTGCCGTTGGGCAGTTTGGGCTCTAGGCCGAAAAGAAGAGGCACCGACGGATCGTTTTCGATGGTTTCGTCAAACGGTTCCGGTCCGCCGACCGAACTTGCGTTATTGAACAGAACGTGATGTTTGCCCAGGGCAATCATATCGTTTTCGTTGAGAATGGCTTCTTTGGTCTTTCCCCCGTTCACGGTAATCGGAAATTCATCCTGTAACGCCCTAATCGTTGCAACTCCTTTACTGAATGCAATTACCGCATGAACCGGCGCGATCGCAAGACTGTTTATAATGATTTCGTTGGTCTCGTCGCGGCCGATTCGTACCTTTCCTTCATCGAGCGCGAAGGATTCGATTTCTTTATCTTTGAAATAAACAGTCAGTTTTGGCATTTTATTCAGCGGATCGATAAAAATAACTGTCTTAAATTATAGACAGTATTTTTTTTGATATTCAAGCAACTGATGCTGCAGAATCAGCGTAAACGCACGATGTGTTCGCAGTGCCCCATTCCGGCAAGGACAGAAACTGCCGGGATGGGGGTTATCTGTGCCAGGCGCGATGGTTCTGGCGGTAACCGCAAAATTGCAGAACGAGCGGGCCCCGGCTTGTCGGGGAAGCGTCCGGAAATGATCCGTGGAAGGAAAGGCGGCGGATATTTATGGGGTTGATTTAGGGGCCGGTTTTTCCATCGTTTTTTGATGACGTTGCTTTTTTTCCATCCGCTTTGTCATCATCTGCTCGTGGTGCGTTTTCATCAGTTCAAGCTGCTCGTTTTTCAGTTGTTCTTTTTTCTTTGGATCGGTTTCGGACAGAATCCGATTGGAGAGATCGTGCATCTTCAGCATCTGTTCCTGATTCATCCGCAGATGCCGCTCCAGCTCCTCTTTCGACTTAGGTCCTTTCATTCCCATGCCTTTTTGCATGCTCATCGGTTCATCGGGAGTGTCCGTGCTGCCGGCATGGCTGGGCAGGCTGAAAGCGAGCGAGAGGAAAAAGGTAGCGACGGTTATTTTCAGTGGCTTCATGGCGATTTCCTTATTAGGGGTTGTGGGGAAATTCGAAAAATACGATTAAAAAGATTCCGGAGGCGCCGGAAAAGTTCCGCCTCCAGAAAATCGGGCGGGCAGAGTTTAAGCCCGGAGAAATCGGTTTGGTCATTTCTTCGCGCGGTCCGTAGTTTGCTCGGGTATAATTCCGCGCATCAAAACCCGTTTTATTTTTTGTGATGAGTTATTACACGCACCATGTATTCTTTTGCACCAATCGGCGCGATGACGGCAGAAGCAGCTGCGGCGATCATGATCCTCAGACCCTGCGCGATTACGCGAAAGAGCAGATCAAGAAACTGAGATTGAGCGGCCCCGGCAAGTGCCGGATCAATAACGCGGGCTGTATGGATCGTTGCAACAAGGGGCCGGTGATGGTGGTGTATCCCGAAGCCGTCTGGTATACCTTTAAAAACCGGGAGGATATCGACGAGATCATTCAGGAGCATCTGATCGGCGGCAGGGTCGTCGAGCGGCTGAAAATTTAGCCTGTCGGACGGACGGTCATCGGTCGGGTTTTTTGAACTTTACGGCCTTGTTCAAAGGGCTCAGGCTGATTTCGTCGATCACGATATCCGCGCGCGAATTCAACACATACGAAACCGTTTCGGCGACGTCTTCCGGCAGAATGTAATTGCTGGCGTGGTCGCCGGGTTCGAAAGACAGCTCGTCGAAAAATTCGGTCTTGACCATGCCGGGATTGATCAGCGCAACGCGCAGGCCGCTTTTGCCGCATTCCTCGCGCAAGGCCTGGGCGAATCCGCGCACCGCAAACTTGCCGGCGCAATAAACCGCGCCCTGGCGGGAGCCTTTCAATGCCGCTTCCGAGCCGATAAAGATCAGATCGCTGCGGGCCTTGCGCTTTAACTGCGGCAGCAGAGCGCGGGCCAGAAAGGCCTGGCCGGTAAAATTGACCGCCATCAAGGTTTCGATCTGCGCATAGGAAAATTGTTCGAGCGCCCCGAAACGTCCGATGCCGGCACTGAATACGACAGCGTCGAGTTCAGGGAAGCGTTGGGCAATGCCGGCGATTTGGGTGGGCAGGGCGGCCAGATCGGCGAGGTCCAGTTCGAGTGCATGGAAGCCTTCCCGTCCGTGGTTGAATTTACGAATATCCCGTGATACGCCGATCACCTCGTGCCCTTCCGCCAATAATCGCCGGGCAACGGCCCGGCCGATGCCGGAGCTGGCGCCGGTCACCAGAATGGCGCGCTTCACGCTGCGCATGGAAAAAACCGTTCGGAGGCGATGTAATGCGACAGCAGGTCGACGCAATACGCCAGCATGTCTTTTTCGAGCGGACCTTCATAGCCGATCATGCCTTCCTTCAACTGCATCGGACCCGCAAACAGTTTTTCATCGGGGTAGAGCTTTTGGGCTTTTTTGAAATACTGCTCGGGCAGGCGAAAAGCGCCGAGGCTGACCGAATGCAAGCGCTTCGGGTCGACATGCGCAAAAACCTGGCCGAAGAATTGCCGGTATCGGTCCTGGTAGTCCGGTTGAAAAATAAGCGGATCGAAGCGCAGGCCGACCGGCCAACCCTGTTCCTGCAGCTTTCTGACCGCATCGAGCCGTTTTTGCAGGGAAGGAGCTTTGTGTTCGAGTTTTTCGCTGATTTGCTCGGGGTTCAGGCTGAACGCCACGATGCAGCGCGGTAAGGGCGCCTGCGCCAGCAAGGGTCTGATCTGGGCGCTTTTGGTGCGCAGTTCGAGCCAGGCATTCGGGATTTCGGAGAAAAACGGCAGAAAATGCGCGGCGAAGCCGGTTACCGGTTCCAGCGCCAGACTGTCGCAGTCGTAGCCGGAAAAGAAATGCACCGCTTCGTCCGGATGCGCTTCGGCGATGCGGCGGATATCCTGCTGAAAGTCTTCGTAATTGACAAACAGCACATAATGCGCGGAAGGGTACATGCCCTGCAGGAAACAGTAGCGGCAATCGTACAGGCAATTCAGCATGTGCGAGAAATAATAATTGCGGTGTGCGCCGATCCCGTAGCCTGCCGGCGCCGGCAAGGCGAAGTTCCTGAATTTTTCGGCCAGGATCAGCGCAGGCCGCCGTTTTTGCAGCCGGAAATTCTGCGCTTTCGGATTGAACACCTCGCCGTAGCGCCCGCAGGGAATTCGGCGTGCCTCGGGAAAGCGGGCGACGATTTCCTGTACGCGCGGATGGTCAGCCAGGTTTTCTTCGATGTAAATCGTTTCGATCATGGGGGATCAGGAAAGCGGCAAAAGATGGTCCTACATTGTACAAAATTCCGGGTTTCATGCCGGAATTAAGTTAAGTTGCTATTGCAGGCCGTCTAATTCTGCCGTAAATTAACCGGAAAAAGTGAGGTAATATCATGAGTTTGGCTTTAAAAGATACGGTGTCGCATTGCTACGGCGATTATTTGACTTGGCATGACGATTCGCGTTACGAATTGATTGACGGAGCGGCTTATTTGATGGCCCCGGCGCCTGACGTGGCGCATCAGGATGTTGCGGGGGAAATTTACTTTCAAATCCGGCAAGCTTTAAAGGGCAAATCCTGCCGAGCTTTTATTGCGCCAATTGATGTGCGCTTACCTAAATATGCTGAATCGGACGACCAGATTGACACTGTCGTACAGCCCGATGTGTTGGTTGTCTGCGATTCCGACAAAATAGACCGCAGGGGAATACGGGGCGCTCCCGACTGGGTCGTGGAAGTGTTGTCGCCGTCAACCGCCGGCCACGACCAGATCAAAAAACGCCGGCTCTACGAACGGCACGGGGTTCGCGAATATTGGCTGGTACACCCGGTCGATCGCGTGCTGACGGTTTACCGTTTGCAGGGAGATGAATACGGCAAGCCGGAAATCTATGAATTGAAAGGCGAAACCGTGGTCGGCATTTTGCCGGAGATGGTCATCCGGTGGGACGAACTGGCCGCGCGTTTGCCAACCGACTATTAGCTTACAGACCTGCCAGGTTTTGAAAACCCGGCAGGTCTGATTCGGGTTTATTTATCGTATAATGGCCGCATTTTACCGGCTGTTTTGATGTCCCTCAGCGAAACCCTCAAGCAACTCTCCCGCCAGTTACCGCAGTGCCTAAACCAGGACCGGCACGGTTTTAAGCGCCAGCTCGACCGCTTGCGCAACGAATATCAGAAAGGCAAGAATCCGATCGCGCAAGTGGCTGCGCTGCAAGCGAAGATCGGGCAATCGGCCGAAAGACGCCGGCAGCGTTTGGCGAGCGTACCGGTCTTGAATTTTCCCGATCTGCCGGTCACCGGCAAAAAGGACGAAATTGCCGAACTGATCCGTAACAATCAGGTCGTGATCGTCTGCGGCGAGACCGGCTCGGGCAAGACCACGCAGCTGCCGAAAATCTGCCTGTCGATCGGGCTTGGTTCGGGCGGTTTCATCGGTCATACCCAGCCGCGCCGGATCGCCGCGCGCACGGTCGCGGACCGGATCGCGGAAGAACTCGGCGAGCCGCTCGGCAAGTCGGTCGGCTTCAAAGTCCGTTTCACCGACAAGACCCATGCCGATTCGCTGGTCAAACTGATGACCGACGGGATTCTGCTTGCCGAGACGCAGAACGATCCTTATCTGAACCAGTACGATACGATCATCATCGACGAGGCGCACGAGCGCAGCCTGAACATCGATTTCCTGCTCGGCTACATGAAATGGCTGTTGCCGAAGCGGCCCGACCTAAAACTGATCATTACTTCCGCGACGATCGACCCGGAACGCTTTTCCCGGCATTTCTTCGATGCCCCGATCATCGAGGTTTCGGGCCGCACTTATCCGGTCGAGATCCGCTATCGGCCGGTCGAGGAAACCGAACAGGACGAAGAGGGCAAGAAAACCGCGAACGACGAGACCAGCGACAACCTGCAGCAGGCGATTCTGGAGGCGGTCGACGAGCTGGTCCGCGACGTGCGCGGCGACATCCTGATCTTCATGAGCGGCGAGCGCGAAATCAAGGAAACGACCGAATCGCTGAAAAAGCACCATCCGAGCAAATATGAAATCCTGCCGTTATATGCGAAGCTGAGCACGAGCGAGCAGGAGCGGGTGTTCAAGCCGAAAGGCGGCAAGATCCGGATCGTACTGGCGACCAACGTCGCCGAAACCTCGCTGACCGTGCCCGGCATCCGCGCTGTGATCGATACCGGCCATGCGCGGATCAGCCGCTACAGCCATCGCAGCAAGATCCAGCGTCTGCCGATCGAACGGATTTCGCAGTCGAGCGCGAACCAAAGGGCAGGGCGCTGCGGCCGGGTCGCCGAAGGCATCTGCATCCGGCTGTATTCGGCCGAAGATTATCAGGCGCGGCCCGAGTTTACCGAACCGGAAATTCTGCGCACGAACCTCTCGGCCGTCATCCTGCAAATGACTGCGCTGAACCTGGGCGACATCGAAGATTTTCCGTTCATCGAGCCGCCCGAAGACAAGATGATTCGGGACGGCAAGACCGTCTTGCAGGAAGTCAACGCGCTGGACAAGCAGGGCAAACTGACCGAGATCGGCAAGCAACTGGTCAAGTTTCCGACCGACCCGCGCCTGGCCCGGATGCTGATCGCGGCCGAAAAGCAGCACGCGCTGCATGAAGTCGCGATCATCGTTTCGGCGCTGAGCATTCAGGATCCGCGCGAGAAACCGGCCGACAAGCTGGCCCAGGCCGAGGCGAAACAGGCGCGCTTTCGCCACGAGGATTCGGATTTTCTGACCCTGTTGAACCTCTGGAACGACTTCGAGGAACAGAAGAAGCATCTGTCGAACAACAAACTGCGCAAATACTGCAGCGACCATTTTTTATCCTACATCCGGATGCGCGAATGGGTCGACATCCACGCGCAGATCATGCAGGTGATCAAGGGCGATTTGAACCTGAAGATCAATACGGTGCCGGCCAGCTATGCGGAAATCCACCGTGCGCTGTTGCCGGGCCTGCTCTCGAATATCGGTTTCCGGCACGAGCAATACGAATATCTTGGCGCGCGCGGCTTGAAGTTCTTCATCTTTCCGGGCTCCGGCCAGTACAAGGCGCGGCCGAAATGGATCATGGCGGCCGAGCAGGTCGAGACCAGCAAGATCTACGCGAGGACCGTCGCGAAGGTGGAGCCGGAATGGATCGAAGAATGCGCGGAGTATTTGGTCAAGCGCAATTATTACGATCCGCACTGGGAAAAGAAAGCGGCACGTTCTGCGGTGCACGAACGCACCTTGCTGTTCGGCCTGACGCTGCAGGCCGGGCGCAAGGTGCCTTACGAACACGTCGACCCGAAGGCGGCGCGCGAGATCTTCATCCGCTCGGCGCTGGTCGATCATGATTATCACAGCAACGCGCCGTTCTATCTCGCGAACCGGACACTGTTGGAAGAAGTCGGCTATATCCAGCACAAAGGACGCCGTGTCGATCTGATCGAGGACGAGGAATGGCTATACCGGTTTTACGACGAGAAGATCCCGGCCGAGGTCGTGAACGGGGTTACCTTCGATCAGTGGCGCAAGAAAGTCGAGCGCGACAATCCGAAATGCCTGTTTCTGACCCGGGAAGACCTGACCCGCGAGCAGGATCATGCGGTGAACGAGTGGGATTATCCGGACAGCAAAAAAGTCGGCAATTTGACGATCAGGCTGCAATACCGCTTCGAGCCCGGCCACGACGAGGACGGCGTGACCGCGATCATCCCGGTGCATCAGTTGAACCAGGTTTCGCAGACGCCGTTCGACTGGCTGGTGCCGGGGCTGCTCGAAGAGAAATGCGTCGCGCTGGTCAAGTCGCTACCGAAGCCGATCCGGAAGCATTTCGTGCCGGTGCCGGAAACGGTCAAAAAATGCCTCGAAATCGAGCCGGATTTCAAGGGTTCTTTATACGAATGGCTCGGCAACCGGTTGCGCAAGCTGACCGGGGAGGCGATTCCGCTGAACGCCTGGAATCCGGAGTCCTTACCCGAGCATTTAAAGATGAATTTCCGGGTCGTCGACGACCGGGGCAAGCTGCTCGATTACGGTCGCGATCTGAAAAAACTCCAGGCTAAACATGGGGTTGTGGCTGGCGACAGCTTCGACCAGCTGGCCGCCGACGAATTGAATTATACCGGCTGCATTCAGTGGGCGTTCGGCGATCTGCCGGATACGCGCCAGTTCATGCAGCGCGGCCAGTCGTTCATCGGCTACCCCGCGATCGTCGACGAAGGCGATGCGGTCGGCGTGCGGCTGTTCGACACCGAACGCAAGGCCGCGCAGCAGCATCAGGCCGGTCTGATGCGCTTGTACCAATTGCAGTTGCGTAAGGAATGCACCTATATCCAGAAAAACGCGCCGCAATCGGCCGCTGCCGAACTGGCTTATCAACGCCTGCCGAAACATCCGATCATCCAATATCAGCGGTCCGGTTCGTATAAGGAGGATTTGCTGTTCTGCATTTTGAGCCATGTGTTTATCGAGGGCCGGACGATTCGAAACAAGGAAGCGTTCGAACGCAATCTACAAGCGGCGAAGCCGAATCTGATCGCTGCGGCGAACGACATCGGCAAGATCGTTCCGGATATCATGCTGCAATACGCCGACATCAAAGCCCGCACAGGCAAGCTGAACCCTAACGATTCATTGGCCAAAGATGTAAATCAACAGCTCGACCTATTGATCTACGCCGGCTTTATCCGGCACACCCCGTACGACCAGCTCAAGGCGATCCCGCGTTATTTGAAAGCGGTCCTGTACCGGCTGGACAAGTTTGTGAACGATCCGCAAAAAAATCAGGAAATCCAGCGTTATGCCATCCGCTTTTGGCAGGATGTCGAGAAGAAGTCAAAAAAAGAGACCGTCATCCCCGAACAGGATCCGTTCCGTTGGGCGCTGGAAGAATTCAGGGTGTCGCTGTATGCGCAGCAACTGAAGACCGCATTTCCGGTGTCCGCGAAACGGCTCGAAAAAGCCTGGGATGAACGCGGCTGATCCGGGATTCGAACATTCTCGCACGATATTTTGACTCAATAACATTTATGCACAGGATGAAATCAATGGCTTACAGGATGTCAAGCTGTACGGTGAAAAATCTTTGATGCATCCGTAAGTCATTGATTTTTTATTGTATCAGTGGATTGATTCGTTTTTGTACAAACTAACCAAAATCCAATAAAAACGGCACTTTTGGAAGCCCGAAAACAATCTATCCACAAAGTTATCCACAGGTTTTGTGAATAAATATTTTCGATGCTTTTTCGCGTGAAGGAAATATTGGATCCGCGTCAAGCGTCGAGAGCCAAGAAGGAACGGAACGGTTTCCGAAGCACGCGGAACGGAGCGGGCCGCTTCTGTCTCTGTGCGGCTTACGCAATCGCGGCGGGACGCTGAGGGCGAAACCGGTAAATTCCCGGATCGGAAAACCCGTCTGCCGTTGACAACCGGTTTCTTAACGAGGGCGTTTATGCACAGAAGAAATCAATGACTTACATCATGCCGGACAAGGCCGACAAAAAACCCAGTAGATGATCCAAGTCATTGATTTATTATTGCTTCAGTGGATTGATTCGTTTTTATACAAACTGACCGAGGGGTAATAAAAACGGTACTTTGGAGAGCCCGAAAACAATGTATCCACAAAGTTATCCACAAACTTTGTGAATAAAATGGCGATGTATCATTTCAGGCTCAGAGCCGGCCGGTTTCGAAGTGGACGACTTTCCTCAAAAAAGGGAATGACCTTGAGGAATGGGCACATCCTGACCCCTCTCCCGTATTGATCGTTTTGCTAGGGTTTTCCCCAATCAAGTTTATCCCCGCCGCTAGGCATGAAACTTAGCCAGCCATTTCAGCAGGGTTTCCGGCTGATGTCCGCGTTTCCACACTCCCGCGGCGTATTTATTCGCTTCGGCGAGGGTCGGATAGATATGAATCGTACCGAGAATCTTGTTCAGACCGATACGGTGCTTCATCGCGAGAATGAATTCGGCGATCAGGTCGCCGGCATGTTCCCCTGCGATCGTAACCCCGAGGATTTTATCCTTTCCGGGAACGGTCAGGACTTTTACAAAACCTTGTCCTTTGCCGTCCGCGATTGCCCGGCCCAGCTCGGCCAGATCGTAGAGGCTGGTTTCATAAGGGATGCCTTGTTCCTTTGCCTCCTGTTCGTTCAGCCCGACCGATTGCGAGAACGATGATCGCAAGCAGGCGGATTTGTAAGCTCGTCATCGTGTTATTCCTGCAGCGTGTTAAAAGTCGAATAACCGGAAGAATCCTGACAACGTTTACTGTACAATGCACGCATGTCAAACCTGTTTTCCTTATTGATACTGTTTTTCTCCGGCCGTCCTCCAACGGAAACCGCCCTGTCCCACATCCGAAATCAAGCGCGTCTCCGCTGGCGAGAGGGCGATGCCGCTTTGTACTGTTTAAATATCGATGGGGACTGAAATCATTAAGTTCATCCAGTGGGCCGTTCATTGCCGGATGCTGGCCTTCGGAGCTGTCCCGCATTCTCAAGGCGTCATTTCGGTTAGTTTATGAATTTACTGACCCGGATCGCTTTCATCGAAGAAGTCGGACGGATTGCCGAAACCAATCGGGACCGATATACGCTCCTGTATGCGGAGATCAACCATACTCTGCAGCTTGCCAGCCTGACGCAGGGCACCGCGGCGGCGGAAGAGCTTTTTTCCCGGATACAGTCGCTGATCATCGGTAAAGTGGCGTCGATCGCGAGTGCCCGTATCGGCAAACTGGATCGCAACCGCTTCGGCATCCTGCTCAAATTGCCGGTGCAGGAAAGCATGCAATTCGCCGAACAGCTGGCCCATCTGATCGACCAGCAATGTATTATTGTGGCGGACATCGCCTATTATCCGAAGCTGATTATCGGTGTAACCTCGTTGTCGCCCGAATATAAAACGCCCGAACGCATTCTGGCCGCGGTGGACGAAGCGCTGTTTCAAGCCAAGCGGGCCGGCAACAGCGTCGTCAAGCTGATCGAATACGACGATCCGGTGCTGCACGAATATTACGACCTGTTGAAATTGCTGCCGGAGCTCAGGGAAGGGCTGACCAACCATGCCTTCGTGTTGTTCGCGCAGCCGATATCGCCGATCAACGGCGCGGACGCCGAAAAAAAAGCCGAGGTCCTGCTGCGGTATAAAAGCGACCAGGGCGACAGCCTGACGCAACGGCGCCTGCTCAGGGCCGCCGAGCTGTTCCACATCAGCCGCGAAGTGGACCTTTACGTCGTGCAGCAACTGTGCCGTTACCTGGCCGAAAATCCCCAGCATGCCGTCTATTCACTGAACATTTCCGGCAGCACGATCCGCTATCCCGGCTTCATCGGGAAAGTCGAACAGAACTTCAGGTATTACGGCATCGATTCGAGAAAGATCTGCTTCGAGATCACCGAAACGGTCGCCGACCACGACTATCAGAATGCCTGCGAGTTCATGCGGCAGTTGAAGAAGAATCTGGGCTGTTTGCTGTCGCTGGACGATATCGGCATCGGATCGAGCAACCTCGCCAATCTGTCCAAATTCAACGTCGACTTTTTCAAGATCGACGGCTTGTTCATGCAGAATATTCTCAAATGCCCTTATTCCGAACTGGTCGTCAGCTTTATCTGCTCGGCGGCGAAATTATTCGAGCGGGAAACGATTGCCGAATATGTCGAAAATGCCGAGCAGTTGGAGAAATTGAAGGTTTTGGGTGTCGATTATGCGCAGGGCTATTATGTCGGCAAGCCTTCGTTACTGTTCGATCCGGCTTGAAGAAAGTTGGTTTTTTGCCCGGCATTCGGTAGAGTGTTCAGTCTTCAATTCAAAACCATCATTATGACTTTATTCCATTCTTTGACTTTTATGGTTCACGGCGGCGCCGACCACGGCGGCGGCATCGCGGCAGCCGTGGCGGGCCTTTTGGACTTTCTCGAAAAACTGGCCGGCATGGAGCCGCCGGAAATATTTGCGGAAGTTTTTCCGGGTATCGCCTCGATGCAGAACATCCACCCGCTGCTGGTGCATTTCCCGATCGCGTTTTTATCGGCTTTTTTCTTGCTGGATCTGGCGGGCAGTTTGTTTCGAAAGCCGTCCTGGCGTGCGGTTGCGAGTTGGCTGTTATACCTGGGCGCTGTTTCCGCGATTTTTACCGCGGCGGCCGGCTTTATCGCCGCCAATTCGGTGGCGCACGGGGGCGATGTGCACGGCATCATGGAGAGACACGAGCATTTCATGCTGACCGTTCTGATCCTGTCGCTGCTGCTTTCCGCATGGCGCGCCCTGCAGGGCGTCGCGATCGAGGGCGCGGCCAATACCTTGTTTCTGATACTGGCCGCGATCATGTGCGGCGTGCTGGTGCTGGGCGCCGATTTGGGCGGTTTGATGGTGTACCGTTACGGGGTGGCGGTATCCGCGGTGCCGGTTACCGAAGAGGCGCTGATGCACAGTCACTCGGGCGAGGAGGCGGCGCACGAACATGATCATGGGCCGGCTTTCGATCCCGATCCTGATTCAGGACACGCGCACGAATCCTTGCCTGCGTCCGAGCCAGCCCATGACGATCAGCATGACCATGACCATGACCATGACCATGACCATGACCATGACCATGACCATGACCATGACCATGACCATGACCATGACCATGACCATGACCATACTCACGATCATCCGGCTGCAAGCGAATAATCAAAGACCGTAATGTTTCCGCTTGCGCCAGAATGTCGCCCGGCTCATGCCGGCGAGCCGGGCCGCTTCGGTAACGCGGCCGTGGCTTTGCCGCAGCGCTTCGCCGATCGCCAGTTTCTCCTGCTCCGGGCTGCGCAGCGGTAAGGATTTCATCGCCGCGTCCGGCACGGCCGTTTTCGGTTCGGTAAATTCGGGAGGGAGTTCGGTTGGCCGTAGCGTCGTGCCGCGCCCAACCGCGAATGCGTATTCGATCACGTTGTGCAACTCCCGAACATTGCCCGGCCAGTGATAGTCGAGCAAAAGGCGCATCGCCTGCGGGTCGATCTTCTCGATTTTTCTGAACTTGCCGGCATTATGCAGAGCGATGAAATGCCGGATCAGCAGACTGATATCCTCGCGCCGCTGCCGGAGCGGCGGAATGAAGATCGGCACGACGCGCAGCCGGTACATCAAATCTTCGCGAAAATGCCCGCTCCTGACTTCTTCCCTGAGTGACCGATGCGTCGCGGCCACGATCCGCACATCCGCGCCGATCAGGCGGTCGCCGCCGACCGGCATGAAATTTCTTTCCTGAATCACCCGCAGCAGTTTGGCCTGCAGTTCCAGCGGCAGTTCGGCCACCTCATCCAGAAACAGCGTGCCGCCTTCCGCGCGCTGAAACACGCCTTTATGGTCCTTGATCGCGCCGGTAAATGCGCCGCGCACATGGCCGAACAGTTCGCTTTCGAGCAGATTCGCGGACAGCGCCGCGCAGTTGACGGCCAGAAACGGCGCGTTTCGGCGCGCGCTGAGGTTATGAATCGCCCTGGCGACCAGTTCCTTTCCGGAGCCGCTCTCGCCCCGGACCAGCACCGTCGCCTCGGTTTCGGCCGCGTTGCGGATGATCTGGAACACATTGCGCATCGCCGGCGAACGGCTGATGATGCCTTGAAAGTTTTGCTCACGCTCGGCCGTATTCCTCGATTCGCCGGCCGGATTTTCCTGTCCGGCGTCCGCTGTCAACAGCGCGATGCCGCCGGCCACGGCCCCATCCCGGCTGTAAAGCAGCCGGGCGGACCGGTGCAATGTCACCATGCCGCCGGCGTGGACGGTATCTTCCGCCTCCGCATGGATCCGGAATTCCGGTGGACAGGTATTTCCCGGATCGAGGCCGGTCAACTGCGCGGCGCCGGGGCTCCAGTGCAGCAGATGCTGATCCCGGTCGACGAGATAAAAGGCGATAGGGCGGCATAGCTGGAGAAATTCGAGCAGGGCGGAACGGCTGTCGAGCCGTCCAAGCCAGGCCGACGGCAGGTTCAAGGTGTCAGGCATCGATCGGAACGGGGATAATCGCAAGCGTTGGGAACGCCGATATTAGCCGAGCCGGACAGGCAAATCAATCATGGGCATTTCGCGGAGAAAGGCGGATTCAATGCGCCTGCGGGAGCGAAGGATGGAGCAGAGGGCTTCTGGAGTATAATTGCCTTTTTGCAACGAGTTCAAGCGCAAGTGATCGATCGAATCAATTCCCTGTTGCCCCAGACCCAATGCGGCAAATGCGGCTACCGGGGCTGTTTGCCCTATGCGGAGGCCATTGCGGCGGGTAAGACCGACATCAATCGTTGTCCGCCTGGCGGTGAAGAAGGCATTCGGGCGCTGGCGGATTTGTTGGGTGTTTCGCCGAAGCCACTCGATTCCGCCTGCGGCGAACATAAACCCAGGACCGTTGCGATGATTGTCGAAGAAGACTGCATCGGCTGCGTGAAATGCCTGGCGGTTTGCCCGGTCGATGCGATTCTCGGCGCCGCCAAGCAGATGCATACGGTGATCGCTACCGAATGCACCGGCTGCGAGCTCTGCATTGCGCCGTGCCCGGTCGATTGCATCGAGATGCGGGAAATCGCGCCCGAAAGCCCGGCGCTTGCCCGGCTTTTGAAGCCGCTACGCGCGGAACTGGCTAGAAGCCGCTATGAATTGCGTGGCCTGCGCCTCGCCCGCGAGGAAGCGGAAAAAGCGGCGCGGGCGCGCGAGAAGAAAGCAGCTCTGCTGAGCAAAGTGCAGTCTGCGGCGAAGCCGTCAGGAGTTCTATAAAATGCTTTCCGTAAGACCTGCCAGGTTTTTAAAACCTGGCAGGTCTGATCCCCCGCCGAATTATTTCCGTCAAATTACTCGGTTTTCGTTTTATTTCGGTTCCGCACGCTCCGTTCCGAGGCGTGCGCCCGGATGATCCGCAAACAATCCGCAACACCCCGAATCACCGCTTCAGCGATCCGAGCCCGGCCCTCCTTGCTGGTGACGCGGAGTTCGTCTTTCGGATTCACCGCCACGCCGGCCTCGATCAGCACGGCCGGCTGCCGCGCGGTACGCAGCACCGCCAACCCATCGTAATAATGAATGCCGCGGCTTCGATCCGCGAATGGCCGGTTTTCGCCTTCAATCGAGGCCGCATGATAAAGGGACGGCTTAAAACCGGCGGCCAGCAGGCGATCGCCGATTTCCTTTGCGCAGGCAAGGCTCTCGCCGATTTTCGGGTTAAGGCGTGAGACGAACAGCGCGTAGCCGCTGTAGCGGTCGGCCCGTTCCAGCCATGCAGGCTGGACCGAATCGTGATGCAGCGAGATGAAAAAGGCGTCGTGCTTCGCCAGATCGGTCCGTTCGGCCAATACCTCCATCGCGCCGTCCGCGCCGATCAAGCGATAGCTGACATTCATTTGCTCCAGCCGGCCCGCTACTTCTTCCGCAAGCTGCCGGTTCAGTTCCCACTCGGGTATGCCGCTGGCGCTGATCACGCCGGAATTGCGCCGGGAGTGTCCGACGTCGAGCGCCACATCCACAGCGTAGGCAGGGAAGGTTAGGTGGGAACACAGTAATAACAGGTATTGGATGGGCATCTATAGGAAGTTTATCAAAGGCCGGCATTCATGCCATTAAGTTAAGATGAGAAAGTCGTCATTCGGGCAGGGAATGCCAGAAGCCAAGAATGGCAAGCTTTAATACATCCTTCAGTTGTAGGGTACACTGTGCGTACCTTTTCACCCTCCAATGGTACGCGCACAGCGTACCCTACAACGATTCGTGCCCTTGGGGGCAACCCAAGCTGGCAAAGGGGTATCACGAGCGCTCGGTAGGGAAACGAGAGGGGGAAGTGATGGTCGGTCCAATCCTTAACGGTATTGGGACCGACATTGGGCCGGCCGTGAGACGGTGTCAGAGGAAAATCGATTTGCCGCTGATCATCAATTCGATCTCTTCGACGATCTCCTCCTGCCGCAATCGGTTCCGCTGCCGGATCAGCCCGCCGCTGCCCTCTTCGAGATGGTGCAGGGCATTCTCCATCTGCATCAGGCGCATGTGATTCTCCACCCGGATCGAGCGCAATAAAATCGCCAGGATCTGGTGGAACAGGTAGTGCTCGGCGATACCCGCGGCGGTTTCTTCCGGGGAGGCGTAAACATGCGGCGGAAACCCTGAAATGCTGGGTTGCGCTTCGATTAGCGGCAGCAGGCGCTGGCTTAAGGCGCCGCGGTCGTCGCGAAAACAGGCGACCAATCCCGCTCTTCCTGGGTGTTTTTGCCTTGACTCGGCAATGGCCGGCAGGATGGCTTCGATCGTGGCTGCGGCGTCGAGTCCGCCGTTCGCACCCGGCACGCGCAGGTCGTTGGCGCTTTCCGGAAGCAAATCGTGCAGCCGTTCGCCGATCAGGATCGCCGGCGTCCGTTCTCCGGTTTGTTCCTGCCAAAGCCGCAGTACGTCCTCGTTGAAACTGCCGCAGAATCCGCGTACCGAGCCGAACAGCAGCCAGATATCGTAGTCCGGTTTTTCGGGCGGAGGCAGCGCGAACGCGACATCATTCAGCGCGTCGCGCAGGTTCTGCACGAGCAGTTGCTGGTTCTCTTCGCGTTTGCCGATCCTGCGCAATTCGGCCAGCGCAAAGCTGCGCATCGCGCCGAGAATGCCGGTCAAATCGTCATACAGGGCCAGACGGGTTTCGATCTCACGCCGCTGGCTCATACGTCTCACTCAACCAGTGCTTCAACCTGTCCAGCCACTGCGATTTGGAAGATTCCAGCTTCAGACCCGAGCCCGGCAATTGCTCGAAGACCTGCTGCAGCCCGGCGGCGGCCTGTTCGGGAGACAGCACGTTCAGCAAGCCCTCGCCGTACGCCCGCAGCCAGGCCAGATGCGCCTGTTCGGACAGCGGTTCGAGCGGGTTCTGTTTCAGAATTTCGCGCAGCAGCCGTCCTTGGCGGAGCTTTTCTTCAACCCCGGCTTCAAGGCGCGCGCCGAAGCGGGCGAACAGTTCGAGTTCCAGAAATTGCAGATAATCGAGCCGAATCCGCGCGGAAGCGGCCTTGATAGCTGGATGCTGCGCCTTGCCGCCGATCCGCGACACCGAGCGGCCGATGTCGATCGCGGGCAGGATGCCCGAGGCGAACAGTTTGCTGTCGAAATAAATCTGGCCGTCGGTGATCGAGATCAGATTGGTCGGAATATAGGCCGACAGTTCCCCTTGCCGGGTCTCGATGATCGGCAGCGCGGTCATGCTGCCGCCGCCGGCAGGCAGGCCCAGCACGGTCGAGCGTTCGAGCAGGCGCGAGTGCAGGTAGAAAATATCGCCGGGGTAGGCTTCGCGTCCGGGCGGGCGCTGCAGGAGCAGCGATAGTTCGCGGTATGATTGCGCATGGCGGGTCAGATCGTCGTAGACGACCAGCGTATCGCGGCCGAGGCGCATCCAGTGTTCGGCGATCGCGCAGCCGGCGAACGGGGCCAGGTAGCGGAAGCCGGGCAGGGCGTTCGCTTCGGCGACGACCACCACGGTATAGTCGAGCGCGCAGGTCTGGCGCAGGGTTTCGATCGTGCCGGCGACCGAAGCGCGCGTCTGGCCGATCAGCACGATCACGCACAGAACATCGCGGCCGCGCTGGTTGATCACCGCGTCGAGCGCGAGCGTGCTTTTGCCGGTGCCGTCGTCGCCGATGATCAGCTGGCGCTGGCCTTTGCCGATCGGAATCAGCGCATCGACGATCTTGCTGCCGGTGTAGAGCGGCTCTTTCACGAAATCGCGCTCGATGATCGGCGGCGCGGCGGCTTCCAGAGGATGAAATTCGCGGAAGCCGGGATCGGGCAGACCGTCCAGCGCATTTCCCAACGGATCGACGACACGGCCCAGCAAGACTTCTCCGACCCCAATTTCCAGTTTGCGGCCGGTATGCTGAACGGACATGCCAGCTTTGATGCCTTGCGATTGCGCCAGCAGGATCGCTCCCAGCATATCCTTGCTGAGCTGGAATACCAGGCCGGTGCTGCCGTCGTCAAAGCTGATCAGTTCGTCCATCCGCGCCGTGGGAAGGCCGCGGATCAGGGCAATTCCGTCCCCTATCCCGACGACATAACCCCTTTCGCTGAGCCGGAGACCGAACCGGTAGTTCGACGGGGCGAAAGCGCCGCGGCTATTTGGCATGATTGGCTTGGCGCTTGAAAAACGCCAATTCGTCTGCAAGATTGGCATGCATCTGACACTCGCCGACGATGGCCCGGAGGCCGGCTATCAACGAGGGATCCTCGGAGAAGGCGGAATCCAGATTCAAATCCTGACCTGCCGCACCCGACAAGGCTTTGCGGATCGCGGCTTGAAGGTCTTGATCGAGAGGATGGGCCGACACGACGGCGGCAAGCGAATCGGCCGACAGCGACGCTGCCGCCTTGCGGAGTGCGGATCGATCGGCCTCGTTCAGCGCGGCGACGTCCTCGAGGAAAATGCCGGCGATGTTGTGCGTCAATTGTGGCGACGCCATCCTGTTGAGCATGGCCGCCGCCTGCCCGTACGCCTGGTCTACCGCGGAGCGGGCGAGTACCGACTCGCGCGAGGCCAGCAGTTTCTCATTGCGGGCATGCAGCTTTTCCTCTTCGGCGGCAAGCGCTTTCTTGATGTTGTCCATTTCCCGGGTTCTTGCAAGGGCCAGTTCCTCGCTCAACTGGCGGCGATTGTTCTCGCATTCCCGTTGCCAGTCGGCCAGTCGGGACTCGTATTGGAGGCGCAGCGTTTCGGCTTCTTCGCACAGCTTTTGCGCATGCTCGGCGGCTTCACGGAGCGTTTGCTGGCGGGCGGCGAGCAGATCCAGGACCGGGCGATAAAGAAAACGCTTGAGAATCCAGACCAGAACCAGGAAATTGAGGATTTCGAGGATGAATGTTGTCCAGTCGAGTTGCATGGTGTTGGAGTCCCGGCCGGTTATTTCAGGAAGTATTCGAGTAACGGGTTGCGGAATAAAATGATCAGCGCGATGACGAGGCAGTAAATGGCCAACGATTCGATCATCGCCAGGCCGATGAATAGGGTCCGGGTGATCGTTTTTTCCGCTTCGGGCTGCCGTGCCAGGGCTTCCAGCGCGCTGGCGATCGCCCGGCCCATCGCGATCGCGGGCATCATTGTCCCGAGCGCGATGGCGATGCCTGCAACGGCGGTCGAGACGGTGCTGAATAAATGCAGATCATTCATGATTTTCCTCTGAAGAATTTGAAAGCGTTTCGTTGGTGTCGGCTTCCAGGGCGCCGGCAATGTAAATTAGCGCCAGCATGCCGAAAATATAGGCCTGGACGACCGCCTCGACGACGTGCAGCATCAACAGCGGCACAGGCACCAGGAAGCCGGCGATCAGCAGCACGAGCAGGGCGGCCATTTCCAGGCTCATCATGTTGCCGAACAGGCGGACTGCCAGTGCCAGGGTGCGGCTGATTTCGCTGATGACATGGAAGGGCAGCAAAATGATGCTGGGCTCGGCATAATGCCGGAAGTGGTTTTTGAAACCGCGGCCGCGAATGCCGAACCAGTGGCTTGCCACGAACACCAGCACGGCGAGCGCCGAGGTCGCGGACAAATCGCGGGTCGGCGAATGCAGGCCCGGAATCAATCCGATGAGATTGGCGATCAGCACAAACAGCCATAAAGTGGCGACGAACGGCAGCACCCGGCGCACCGAACCGGGCGGCAATAATTCTTTCAGGGCTTCTTCGATCGCGATCAGCACGGTTTCGGCCGCCGTCTGCAGGCGATTGGGTTCGGTTTTCAACTGCCAGCGCACCGCCAGCGCCAGCAGGGTGAACAGCAGCATGATGCCCCAGGTGGTGACGACCGTATTGCTGATGCCGATGGGGCCGATCTGGGCGACGATTTCTACCCCGAGTTCCGAGCCGTTCATGTTTTGTCCCTTAAGAATCTGAACACATTATAGCCGCCGACGGCAATGCCCAACAGGATCAGGTTGAGGGTCCAGTGCTCCGAGTAGCCTGCAATCAATTCGTCCAGCCAGAGGCCGAGGTAGGCGCCTCCCACGATCGGAACGACGAACAAGAATCCCAACGTTCCACCGTATAGAAAAATGCCGAGCAGGGTCGTCGGCTTATGCCCTTTGTTCTTCAAGCGTTTGATGTCGCGTTGTGTCTGTTCGAGCAGTTTGCGGCGAAACGGCATGGTTATAACCCTACGCTTCTCTGGCCGCTCAATTCGACCAGCCGTTTGATCAGCGAGTGTTCGATCTTGGCCAAGGCGGCTTTGGCCGTGTACACTTCGGAGTCGGTTTGCTGCATGGCGGCTTCCAGGCTGTCGCAGATGGCGTCTTCGCTGTCGCCCAGGAAATAGCGCACCGTGGTGATCGTCAACTGATTGTCCGCAAAACGCAAAACTCCGCCCGGCATCGCCAGAAAACGCCAGACGCCGCGGTTATCGGCAAACCGGGCCAATCCGTAGCGCAACAGCGCCACCGTATGGATATGATCCGCCAAAAGTCCGAAGCTTCCTTCGGCGTCGGCGCCGATAAACTGGCTCACCGTATCGAAACGGGTCGTCCCGGCGGTATCGATCAAGGCCAGGCTGAACGTCTTCATGAAGTTATTGCTCCTCTCATATAGCAGTCGGCTTCGCTCAGCTGGTCGTATTTTCCCTCGATGAATCCTTCGCAGTCGCCGATCGTCCGTTCGAGCGGCACATGAACGCCCGGGATGCCGGTATGGTCGGCGACGGTGTTGAAAGGCTGCGTCAGATAGCGCTGCAGGCGCCGGGCGCGCTCGACGATCTGCCGGTCTTCCTTGGACAATTCCTCGATCCCGAGCATGGCGATGATGTCTTCCAGTTCGCGATAGCGCGCCAAATGTTCTCGCACCGCGCGGGCGACCTGATAATGGCGGTCGCCGAGAATGCGCCGGTCCATCATGCGGCTGGCGGAACTCAACGGGTCGACCGCGGGATAGATGCCTTTGGCGGCCTGTTGGCGTGACAGAATGACGATACTGTCCAGGTGGCCCAGGATGGTCGCGACGGCAGGATCGGTCATGTCGTCGGCCGGCACATACACCGCCTGTACCGAGGTGATCGAGCCCGATTTGGTCGAGACGATCCTTTCTTCGAGTGAGGCGACTTCGGTTAACAGGGTCGGCTGATAACCGACCGTGGCCGGCATGCGGCCCAGCAGTCCCGAGATTTCGCTGCCGGCCTGCACGAAACGGAAGATGTTGTCCATCAGGAACAGGACTTCCGCTTGCAGGGTGTCGCGCAGGTATTCGGCATAGGCGAGGGCGGTATAGCCGACATGGAAGCGCACGCCGGGCGACTCGTCCATTTGCCCGAAGACCAGCAGCGCCCGAGGCAATACGCCCGCTTCGCCCATTTCCTTCCAAAGCTCGTGGCCTTCGCGCATCCGTTCGCCGACCCCGGCATAGACCGAGACGCCCTGCATCGCGCTGCTGACCGCGTGCATGAACTCCATCATCAAGACGGTCTTGCCGACGCCTGCGCCGCCGAACAGGCCGGTCTTGCCGCCGCGCACGAACGGGCATAAGAGGTCGATCACCTTGATGCCGGTTTCCAGGATCCGGCTGGCCGGCAATGTCTCCGAAAGCAAGGGCGGCGGTGAAAGAATATTCCGGTAGGTTTCCGACGGCAGGGGCGGGCCGCCGTCCAGCGCTTCGCCGAACACGTTCAGCATGCGCCCGAGGCAGGCTGGGTCGACCGGCACATGCAGCGGGACGCCGCGGTCGTACACCGGCATGCCCCGGTAAATGCCGGAAACCGGATGCAGGGCGATCGCGCGGACCAATTCGGGGTTGATGTGCTGGTAGACCACCAGCACGTAGCGGCCTTCGCCGTTCACCACATCCAGCGCCTGGCCGATCGGCGGCAGATAGTCGCAGCAAACGTCGACCACCGGTCCGTGGGCCGCTTCGATACGGCCGACTGTTTTTTCGCTTGGCGGTAACATGTACTCCCGCTTGGAAATCAATTTCCCGCCGATTCTAACATAGTCCGAAGGTTTCAACAGGGGGACGGCGGCATGTTGGCAGGGCAATCGCGCTGTGTCTTGTTTTCCGAAGATCCGCGTTGCGGTGCAACGGTCCAAACGCCGGACGGGATAAATATCCCGTCCGGCGTTTGAAGAGGTCCCCCAAAGGCCGGTTTGCAAGTGATCTCGAACAGTTCAAACCGACTGCATCGCGTTGCTAAAACGTACGGGCGGGTTTAAAAAAACGTCCGGCGGAAGTCCGAAGGTTTCAACAGGGGCGGGGCATGCGGGCCTCGACGCCTACCCGTTACATGCGGCAGGCGGCCGGTTCGATTCGGTATGGGGCAGGCCGGGCCGCCGCTTTCGAGCCTCGCGTCTGTCGTTAAACGCAAGGGGCATTCGGCCCCATGAAGGCCGCTTACAGGATCACCTAGAAATTGGACAACAAAAGCCCGGCTCTGGCATGATGGGTGTTCGATCGCTTTGCAAGGCAAGGCAGAGAATCAATCAAATAAGGAATAAGCCATGAACAATCTTCCCCCATGCCCGGCATGCGGCTCCGAATTCACCTACGAAGACAACGGTGTCTTCATTTGTCCCGAGTGCGCGCATGAATGGTCGATCGGCGCCGCGTCCGAAGACGTCGGCGACGTCCGTGTGATCAAGGATGCGCACGGCAACGTGCTGCAGGACGGCGATTCCGTGACCGTGATCAAGGACCTCAAAGTCAAAGGTTCGTCCCTGGTCGTCAAAGTCGGGACCAAGGTCAAGAACATCCGCCTCGTCGAGGGCGATCACGACATCGACTGCAAAATCGACGGCATCGGCGCGATGAAGCTGAAATCCGAATTCGTCAAGAAGAGCTGACTCCGGTTGATTTAGGCGCGTGATTCGCCTATAGTCATCGGCTGCTCTTACGGTTCCCTGTTCGTTGGGGGCCGCATGCGGCTCCACCACTTTAATTTTAAAAGACTGCGGACGGGATTAGCCGCGGCTAATAAGAGTAGTCTCTCGCTGAAGCACAAGCCTCGATGGAAGAATTATTTTTGGATTGGCTGAAAGAATATGGCTATGTCATCCTGTTCTTGTGGTCGATATTGGAAGGCGAAACCGGCCTGATCATGGCCGGCGTCATGTCGCATACCGGCGATATGTCCTATTTGTTCGCGGTCTTCGTGGCCGGGCTCGGAGGATTTGCCGGAGATCAGCTTTATTTTTATATCGGCCGCTTCAACAAGGGGCTGATCCAGCGCAAACTGCACAAACAGCGGCGCAAATTCGCGATCGCGCATTTACTGCTGAGAAAATACGGCTGGCCGATCATTTTTATCCAGCGTTACCTGTACGGACTGCGTACCGTCATCCCGATGTCGATCGGCATCACCAAATATTCGGCAAGGCGCTTTGCGTTCATCAACCTGCTGAGTGCCTGGGCATGGGCGGCGATCACGATCACGCCGGCATATGTCTTCGGCGAGGAAATCCTCAGGCTCGTCGTTTTCGCCAAAGAACACTGGTATTATGCCTTGCCGCTGGCGGCCGGTTTTCTTTTCGCCATTACGACTTATTTCCATAAACTGGAGCAGCGCCTGTTGGAGAGGCGGCGGAATCGGATTCCGAAGTAAAGAGGCTGGTGTCTGCCGAAATGCCGGACTTTTCCGGCGAAGATCGGTTTTTGGAAAACGTCTTCCTCTTTTCTGTCTCTTAGGCTCGGGAATTGCCCCGTCCATTGTTGCGCCAATAATTAACGAACACAATTACTGTATCTACTGTATCCGAGACTCCCGGTATATCGTTTATGATGGAATTAGTTTGGGTCGGTACGGCCTATCTCGTCGGTCTGCTCGCCAGCCGTCTGTCTTTTCCGCCGCTGGTCGGCTATCTGGCCGCCGGCTATATCCTGCATACGTTCGGGATTGAATCGGAGAGCAGCTTGACGCATCTGGCCGATATCGGTATCGAGTTATTGCTGTTTACGGTCGGCCTGAAGCTTAAATTGCGCTCCCTGCTGCGGCAGGAAGTGCTGAGCGTCGGCGGCTGGCACCTGTTTTTGGTGACCGGCGTTGCCGGCATCGTTTTTCTGCTGCAGGGCGAGCAGACCGCAGGTGGTCTGGTATTGGGCGCGAGCCTGGCTTTTTCCAGTACCGTGCTGGCGATCAAGGTGCTGGAAGACAACGGCGAATTATCCACCCTGCACGGGCGGGACGTGCTCAGCATCCTGATCCTGCAGGACATCGTGGCGATCGCCCTGCTGGCTTACGCCGACGGCAGGCAGCCGTCGTATTGGGCCTTCGCGTTGCTGCTGCTGCCGATGCTGCGCCCCTTGGCGCACCGCCTGCTTACGTTCAGCGAAGCCGACGAGCTCAAACTGCTGCTGGGCGTCTCTTTGGCGCTGGCGGGCGGCTTGTCCGCCCAGAATGTCGGTGTTTCTCCCGATATCGGCGCCTTGCTGATGGGCGTGATGCTGTCGGCGCATCCTCAAATCGAGGAGCTTTCCGATAAACTCTGGAGCCTCAAGGAAGTCTTCCTGGTCGCTTTTTTCCTGCAGATCGGCCTGGCCGAATTGCCGAACCGCGATCAGATTTTCGATGCGCTCGGCCTGTTGGGACTGCTGCCGTTGCAAGGCATTTTGTTCTTCGCTTTGTTCTTACTGGCCGGCATGCGCGCCCGCACCGCCTTTATCTCGTCGCTGGCCTTGATGACCTACAGCGAATTCGCCCTGATCACTACCGGGGCGATGGTCAAGGCGGATCTGCTGTCGCCGGCATGGAATTCCACCGTCGCCCTGGCAGTCGCCGGATCGCTGGCCATCGCTGCGCCGCTGAACCGCTACTCGCATGAGCTGTTTTCGAGGTTCGAACCGTTCCTGGTCCGTTTCGAAAAAAGCGCCTGGCATCCGGACCGTTTGCCCGAATCCATCGGCGTGGCGGAATGGCTGGTCGTGGGGATGGGCCGCACCGGCCTGTCCGCTTATCAAACGCTGTATCGCATGGAAAAACGGGCCGTCGGCCTGGACGCCGACCCGACCGTGCTGGAAAGCCTGCTGGCCGAGGGGCGACGGGTGATTTACGGGGATGCGGAAGATCCCGAGCTGTGGTCCGGACTGCCGCTGGACCGGGTAAAAGGGGTCATTCTGACGCTGCCCGAATTCGATGCACGCTGTTCGGCGGTACGTCAGCTCAGAAAAAGAGGATATCGGGGGCTGATCGGTACGATCTGGTATTTTCCGGAAGAGCAGCAGCAACTGGAACTGCTCGGTACGGATTTCATGATTCATCCGCTGGTCGAAGCCGGTAATCAGCTGGCTTTGCAGCTCATGCAGAATCCGGCCGGGCCTCGGGCATAACCCTGGCTTTAAAGCCGATAACCCAATCTATTGGGTTTTAGTTGACCAGTTTATGGCCGCGCTGACGCATACAGGTTTTGAATGCCCGTTTAAAATCCTCGTTGGCTTCATAACCTTTCCACAATCCGGCGGGAATCGCTAACAGAGCACCGCCCGCAGCTCCTGTGGCCGCACTGCCCGCTATCGCGCCAACCGCTGCGCCGCCCGCGGCACCCGTAACGGCACCCACGCCGGCGCCCATGCCAACTTCTTTGGTGATATCCGACGCTTGTTTTGCCAGCTCCTTACACTCACCCATGTCGCGCTGCACGGTTTCCGGATGCGGGTCCATGCGAGGATCCACAATCGGATGCCAGCCACTCACAGAGGCACATCCAGTGGCCAATACGGAAAGCACCAAAATTGTCGGTAAATTATTTCTTTTCAAGTTTTTCTCCAAAAAGCATATTTTTTAAATCATGCAATAGAATTTTATAATTTTAGAATTAACTAAAAGTTAACAACGTGCCGTTTTACAGGACAAATTTTTCTCAGCGTTCCAAATTTTCCGCAGAATGCGGCATTAAATAGCCGCTTTCAAGCCCTGTGACGGCGGTATTGAAGGGGGTTTGTCGATAGGCTGCTTAGGCCCCCCATGGCGGAAGCATGTTGAGCCGGAAGGTACGCATTGCGTACATTCGGAAGCCGTCAAGCCGGGCAGACGTGGATGTCCGTGCGTCCCGGTTTTTCGAACAGGGTACGCAGGGCGTCGAGCTGCCGGTATGGGGTTTCGGTGACGGACAGCAGCCGGTCGAGCGGATCGAAGCGGCGGAAGTCGCGGTAGGTCGGTTGCACGGCCGCGCCGAAGCGGTGCTGGATCATCTTTTACCTGAAAAAAATCGCCGCGCCGATCAGGGCCGCGCCGACTAGGATCGTCCACAGCGTGGTTTGATGGTTCGCTTCGATCTGCTTGCGCAGCTCGGCGATTTCACGGATTTGCGCCTCGCTGGTCTGTTTCGCGTAGGCCGCATTGTCGAGCGCCTTGTAAAGCAGCGACGGTACTTCCGGAAGCTGTTCGGCGAGCTCCGGAAAGTGGGACATGAACTGGTTCAGCTTGGCTTTCGGCCCCATCCGCTCCCGGAACCACTTTTCGAGGAACGGCTTGGCGGTTTGCCACAGGTCCAGTTCGGGATAAAGCTGTCGGCCCAGGCCCTCGATATTCAGCAGGGTTTTCTGCAACAGAACCAGCTGCGGCTGCACGTGCATGTCGAAGCGGCGGGCGGTCTGGAACAGGCGCAGCAGCAGCTGGCCGAACGAAATGTCGCGCAGCGGTTTTTCGAAGATCGGCTCGCAGACGCCCCGGATCGCCGATTCGAATTCCTCGATTCTTGTCGTGCTCGGCACCCAGCCCGATTCGACGTGCATCTTGGCGACCTTGCGGTAGTCGCGATTGAAGAAGGCCAGGAAATTTTCGGCTAGGTAGTGCTGGTCGGACAGCGACAAGGAACCGACGATGCCGAAGTCGACCGCGATGTATTTGGCGGGCAGGTTGACGAAGATATTGCCGGGATGCATGTCCGCGTGGAAGAAATTGTCCCGGAACACCTGCGTGAAGAAGATTTCGACGCCGCGTTCGGCGAGCAGCTTGAAGTCGGCGCCGCCGGCCTTCAGCTGTTCGATCTCGCCGACCGGAATGCCCTGGATCCGTTCCATCACCATCACCTTTTGCCGGGACAGCGGCCAGTGGACTTCGGGCACGTAGATGATCTCGGAGTTTTCGAAATTGCGCCGCAGTTTGGCCGCGTTTGCGGCCTCGCGGATCAGGTCGAGTTCGTCGAGCGTGGTCTTTTCGAATTCGGCGACCACTTCCAGCGGGCGCAGGCGCCGCGCGTCCGACCAGAAACGTTCGGCGAAACGGGCCAGTTCGTAGAGCAGGGCGATATCGGAATGGATCCGGTCTTCGATGTCGGGCCGGAGCACCTTGACCACGACGGCTTCGCCACTGTGCAGCTTCGCGGTGTGCACCTGCGCGACCGAGGCCGAAGCCAAAGGACTCGGGTCGAATTCGGCGAATGCCTCGCCGATCGGCATGCCCAGTTCCTGTTCGATGATCCGGCGGGCGACTTCGTTCGGGAACGGCGGCACGCGGTCCTGCAGTTTGACCAGTTCGTCGGCGATGTCTTCCGGCAGGAGATCCTTGCGCGTGGACAGCGCCTGGCCGAATTTGACGTAGATCGGACCCAGGTCTTCGAGCGTTTTGCGGATGCGCACGCCGCGCGATTCGTTGCGCCGCCGCAGCCAGTAATAAGGCGAGAGCGCGGCCAGAAACCGGATCGGACGGAACAGGTGCGTTTTCAGCACGATTTCGTCGAGGCCGTGGAATACCAGCACCCAATTGATATGGATCAAGCGGAGTAAGGTTCTAGGATTGATCACGTTGAATGAGTCGCGTGAAGATAAGGGCGGGGCTTATTCGATCGGCTCCGGCGGTTTGCAGTTCAAGGCGCTTTCCAGGCGTTCGATCCGGCTGTTCAGGCGGTCGAAATCGGCGCGCAGTGCGTCGACCTGGCGGTAAAAAATCTCCGCCTCGGGGCCGGCGGGCAGATCGCGCGTTTCTTCCTGCAGAAATTCGCCAAGGTCCAGTTCGAAAGTCCGGATCGACTCGCGCGTCCAGCGCATGCCGGTACGAAAGAAGTTGCCGATTTGATGCGCGATGATATCGCCGGTGAAACGGGACAGTTGTTCTTCAAGATCGATGTTCAGTCTGTCGAACAGAACCTGGAAAAGGTGGCCGGTCGCGATGTCGCCTTCGATTTTGACTTCGCCTGAAAACACCGAGCGCATCGGTTTGGCGCTGATGCCCATCATGCTCAAGGCCGACAGCGAACCGCTGATCCGGCTATCGGGCAATTCGGGATAGGCGTCGAGCACCTGGACCGCGCTTTCGGTCGGGCAAAGATAGACCGTTTCGCCGAACGGTTCGACCGTCAGCGCGATGACTTTGCCGGCCAGGGGCGCGAGCAGTTCGCCGACGTCCGGGTCGAGATGAATGTAACGGTTCAGCGCGCTTTCGAGCGCAACGGTCAAAAACGGTTTGAACGCCATCTCAGATCTTGTAGCCGCGATGCACCGCGACGATGCCTTGCGTCATGTTGAAAAATTCGCAGCGTTCGAAGCCGGCGTTTTCCATCATCGTTTTCAATTCGGCCTGCTTCGGGTGCATGCGGATCGATTCGGCCAGATAGCGGTAGCTGTCCTCGTCCTTCGCGACGAACTTGCCGATTTTGGGCAGCAGGCTGAACGAATAGAAATCGTAGACTTTCTCGGTGACCGGGTCGGTCGGATGCGAAAACTCCAGCACCAAGCCGCGCCCGCCCGGTTTCAATACCTGGTGCATCGAGCGCAGGGCGGCGTCCTTGTCGGTCACGTTGCGCAGGCCGAAGCCGATGATCACGCAGTCGAAGGTATTGTCTTCGAACGGGAGGCATTCGGCGTTTACCTGGGCGTATTCGATGTTGCCGGTCAGCCCCCGGTCGATCAGCCGGTTGCGCCCGGTGCGCAGCATTTCCGAATTGATGTCGGCCAGTACGCACAGGCCGTCCTTGCCGGCGCGCTTTTCGAGCAGCGTGGTCAAGTCGCCGGTGCCGCCCGCGAGGTCGAGCACTTTTTCGCCACTGCGCACGTTGCAAAGCTGCACCGCGATCCGTTTCCAGATCCGGTGAATGCCGAGCGACATCAGGTCGTTCATGATGTCGTATTTTTCGGCGACCGAATCGAAAACGCCGCGCACCAGTTTGACCTTGTCTTCGGTAGCGACTTGCTTGAAGCCGAAATGGGTCGTTTTGTGATGAGTCATGTTTTTACTGTAAGGGTTGAGGTTCCTGGCGGTCGTAGCCGGCGGTCTTCAGCCGTTCGAGATAGTCGGTCCATAAGCTGTCGTATTCGGCGCCGAGTTGGTAAAGCAGATCCCAGGTATAAATGCCGCTATTGTGGCCGTCGCTGAATACCGGGCAGATGCCGTAATTGCCGACTGGCCGAATCTCCCGGATCGTAACCGATTCCTTGCCGACCTGCAGGATTTCCTGTCCCGGCGCATGGCCCAGGGCTTCCGCCGACGGTGTGTAGACGCGCAGATATTCGCACGGCAGCCTGAAAATCCGGCCGTCGTCGAAACGGATTTCCAGGATTCGGGAAACCTGGTGCAGTTTGATTTCGGTCGGCAAAGCGTTGCAGGGTTGGGTAGAGAGTCGCATATAAAAATCGGGTGCAAGGCGAAAGGCGAAAGGCGAAAGGCTGAACTCTTTTGGCTTTTACCCTTGCGCCTTTTACCTACAATATATACCGGCTCAAGTCCTCGTCGTGGACGAATTCGCCCAGGTGCCGGTCGACATAAGCCGCATCGATCACGACGTCTTTTTCGGGCATGTCCGGGGCGCTGAACGAAATCTCTTCGAGCAGGCGTTCCAGGATCGTATGCAGACGCCGGGCGCCGATGTTTTCGGTTTTCTCGTTGACTTCCCAGCCCAGTTCGGCAATCCGGCGGATGCCGTCGGTCGCGAAGGCCAGATTGACACCCTCGGTCGCCAGGAGCGCCGCGTATTGCTCGGTCAGCGAGGCATCCGGTTCGGTCAGAATCCGGAAGAAATCGTCCGCGGACAAGGCATCGAGTTCGACCCGGATCGGGAAGCGGCCCTGCAATTCCGGAATCAGGTCGGACGGCTTGGTCAGATGGAACGCGCCCGAGGCAATGAACAGGATGTGGTCGGTCTTGATCGCGCCGTACTTGGTGCTGACCGTGCTGCCTTCGACGATCGGCAACAGGTCGCGCTGCACGCCTTCGCGCGAGACTTCGCCGCCGCTGCCGCCGACATCCGAGCGTTTGCAGATCTTGTCGATTTCGTCCAGAAACACGATGCCGTTCTGCTCGACCGCTTCGACCGCCTTCAGTTTGATCTCCTCGTCGTTGACCAGGCGCGCGGCTTCTTCTTCCTGCAGCACTTTGAAGGCTTTTTTGATCTTCATCTTGCGGCTGCGGGTGCGGCCGGTGCCCATGTTCTGGAACAAGCCCTGCAACTGATTGGTCATTTCTTCCATGCCGGGCGGCGCCATGATTTCGACGCCCATCGGCGCCATCTGCACGTCGATTTCGATCTCCTTGTCGTCGAGATCGCCTTCGCGCAGTTTTTTGCGCATTTTCTGGCGGGTCGACTCGCGCGTATCGGACAGCATGCCGGCATCCGCCTCGGGCAGCAGGATGTCGAGAATCCGGTCTTCGGCGGCGTCGTAAGCTTTGATCTGCACTTTTTCCATCTCGGACTGGCGCATCATTTTGATCGCGGTATCGGCCAGATCGCGGATGATCGATTCGACGTCGCGGCCGACATAGCCGACTTCGGTAAATTTGGTCGCTTCGATCTTGATGAACGGCGCGTTCGCAAGCCGCGCCAGACGGCGCGCGATTTCGGTTTTGCCGACGCCGGTCGGGCCGATCATCAGGATGTTTTTCGGGGTGATTTCGTCGCGCAGCGCAGGATCCACCTGCTGCCGGCGCCAGCGGTTGCGGAGCGCGATCGCGACCGAGCGCTTCGCGCTGGCCTGGCCGACGATGTGCTTGTCCAGTTCGTGAACGATTTCTTTAGGGGTCATCTGGGTCATTACTTTACTCGCTCGGTTCTGCGTCCAATTCTTCGATGCGCAAGTTATGATTCGTGTAAATGCAGATATCGGCGGCGATCGCCAAGGCTCTCTCGACGATCTCGCGGGCGCTCAGATCGGTATTTTCGAGCAGCGCGCGCGCGGCCGCCTGGGCGAAAGCACCACCCGAGCCGATGGCCATCAGGTCGTTTTCCGGCTCGATCACGTCGCCGTTGCCGGAGATGATCAGCGAGGTTTTGGCGTCGGCGATCGTCAGCATCGCCTCCATGCGGCGCAGGGTGCGATCGGTGCGCCAGTCCTTCGCCATCTCGACCGCCGCGCGCATCAGATGGCCGCGGTGTTTTTCGAGTTTGCCTTCGAAATGTTCGAACAGGGTAAAGGCGTCCGCGGTCGAACCGGCAAAGCCGGCGATCACCTTGTCATGGTACAGGCGGCGGACCTTGCGGGCATTGCCTTTCATGACCGTATTGCCCAGGGTGACCTGGCCGTCTCCGCCGATCACGACTTTATTGCCGCGGCGCACGGATAATATGGTGGTTCCTCTCAAATTCACGTTTAAAGTCCAAAGTTAAAACGGTGCGTTAACGGCAGCATTTTACATGGTCTGACGCCCGGACGTGCGAAAAAATGCACCAGCAGCCCCCTTTAGAAACGGGAGCCGGACGGCAATGGATGGGCTGGACATGAAGGTTCGGTTAAGGTCGGCGTCCCTCCCGTTGTGCTACCATGCGACATTATTCAATCCACAATCGGCTGACTTCTATGGATTCACTGAACCAGATAACCGCGACTTTGGCGATGACGATGGGTCTGGCGTGGGCCAGCGGTATCAATCTCTATGCGACGCTGCTGGCGCTCGGCTTTCTCGCCAACAGCGGCAACATCGCGTTGCCGCCGGATTTGCAGGTCGTCGCGAACCCGGCCGTGATGCTGGCGGCGGGCCTGATGTATTGCGTCGAATTTTTTGCCGACAAGACGCCGGGTGTGGATACCGGCTGGGATGCGATCCATACCTTCATCCGGATACCGGCCGGCGCGATGCTGGCTGCTGGCGCGGTCGGCGAGCTGAACCCGGCGGTCGA
Source organism: Methylomicrobium agile (assembly GCF_000733855.1). Taxonomy (NCBI): domain Bacteria; kingdom Pseudomonadati; phylum Pseudomonadota; class Gammaproteobacteria; order Methylococcales; family Methylococcaceae; genus Methylomicrobium; species Methylomicrobium agile. The sequence continues at coordinate 4,352,335 of NZ_JPOJ01000001.1, read as the reverse complement.
GCTGGCCGCCGCGATCGTCGGCGGCGGCATGGCGGCCGGTTCCCATATGACCAAGGCCGGCAGCCGGGTGTTGATCAATACGTCGCCGGAGCCGTTCAGCAACTGGGCCGCCTCGGTCGGCGAGGACATGGCGGTGGTGGCCGGCGTCTGGGCGGCGCTTCGGCATCCGTTGGTGTTTCTGGTCGCGCTTGTGCTGTTTATTGCGCTGATGGTCTGGCTGTTGCCGAAGCTTTGGAACGGCATCAAGAAGGTTTTCCGGGCGATTGCGCGGTTTTTCGGCTCGGGGCCGGAGCAGCGATCCGGTTCGAATTCGCCTTAATTGCTCCGCTATAGTGCGAGGAGATCGATGTTGGTGCGTTTCTGCAATATCAATGATTTTGCCGTTTCTTCTCGATTCGTACTTAAAGAATATGAAAATTGCGCACATGAGTTTTCGTCGATTCCGGCACATATGCCGTAATGAGAAGACGAACTCTTGCGGTTGCTTCCAATCCCTTTCGGATGATTCTATCGATTGGCGCGCATCTTGCTTAACCTTGGGGCGTCATTAAAGGCGATAAACGATGGCGCTATAATTTTTATGTTAGCGCCAATTGACGAAGAATCATGAAAATGAGATTTAATGGACCCCGCACAACCAATGTCACTCACTTCGCCGGCTTTCCCGAAAAGGAAGGACAGCGTCTCTGGACGAGCAGCGCATTTTGCTGGTCGACATTACTGCCGAATATTGACCCGAAGTGAGAAAAAAGCTCCATAGGTAACCGAATCCGGTGATGATGGAAAGTTTTCATCGGCGGCGTGGTCGAAGGTGTTGCGGCCAAATCCGCGTCATGAAAGAGTTGCGAACTTTACCGTAAGGAGGTAACTATGACGACCCGTATTCTCGTTTTGTATTACAGCATGTATGGCCATGTGGAAACGCTGGCGAAGGCGGTTGCCGAAGGGGCCCGATCCGTCGAAGGGGTTGAAGTCGCCGTCAAGCGGGTACCCGAACTGGTACCGGAAGAGGCGGCCCGCAAGGCCGGTGCCAAGCTGGATCAAGAAGCGCCGATTGCGACGATCGAGGAATTGCCCGATTACGACGCGATCATTTTCGGAACTCCCACCCGTTTCGGGAACATGTGCGCGCAGATGCGCAATTTTTTGGACCAGACGGGCAAACATTGGCTGAGCGGCGCTTTGATCGGGAAGGTCGGCAGCGTCTTTACCTCCACCGCAACCCAGCACGGCGGCCAGGAAACCACCGTCACCTCGTTTCATACGACCCTGCTGCACCACGGGATGGTCATCGTCGGCGTGCCTTATTCCTGCCAGGGCATTCTGAACATGGAAGAGATTACCGGGGGTTCGCCTTACGGCGCGGCGACGCTGGCCGGCGGAGATAATCGCCGGCAGCCGTCGGATAACGAATTGGGCATCGCCCGGTTCCAGGGTAAGCATGTGGCGAAAATCGCCAAAAAATTGTCCGCTTGAACGGGTTCCGGAAATGCCCGTTTTTGAAGTGGGGCGGTTGCGGACCGGAGCGGTTTTCAATGTAAGGCAGAGCTGGAAAAATGAGGCGTTTTCCGTAACGGACCGGCGTCTTCCCGCTTTGGCCGTGTAAACGAATGGCCCGGCTTTGTCGTGCTCGGGCGTTCGCCGGGTTCGGCCTTCGGCCGCTAAGGATTTGGCCGATATTAACTTCCCGGTATGGGGGTAGACCTGCCAGGTTTTTAAAACCTGGCAGGCCTTGAGCCGGGAAGTTATTTGGAGCCAAATCCTAAATCGACGATTCGGGGTTGCCGATCAGGGTGCCCTGAACCAGATCGATGCCGAGCTCCTGGAGCGTTTTCAGTGCGCCGCCGCTTTCGACCGATTTGGCGATCGTGAGTTTGCCGAACGTATGGGCGACGTCCGACAAGGATTTGACGAACATCCGATCGTCGAGAGTCTGATCGATCTGGCGGATTAGCGGGGCGCTGATTTTTACGTAATCGATCGGCAGGTTTTTCAGGTAATAGAACGAGGAAAAGCTGACGCCGAAATTATCCAGCGCAACGCCGCAGCCCAGCCTCTTGAATTGTTGAATGAGCGTTTTTGCCTGCGTATAGTGCGATTCGACGGCCGCTTCGGGAATTTCGAAAATGATTTTTTCCGGGCCGATATCGTAGAGGTCGAACAAATAAGCCATGTCGTCGTAAAAGCCGGAATCTTCGAAAACCTTGCCGGACAGATTGATCGACAGGCGAACCGCCTTTCCTTGCCGGCCGGTTTCGTTCAGGGCGCGCAGCGCCTGCTTGAACGCGATGCAGTCGATTTTTCCGGCCAGTCCGAGTTCTTCCGCGTGATTCAGGAAAACTTCCGGAAGCAGCTGCCCGCCGCCGTCCTGCGGCAGGCGCAGCAGGCATTCGTAATGATGAAGTTCGGACGAACGGCTGTCCCGCACCGGCTGGTATTCCAGCACGAACCGGTCTTTCATGATCGCCTGTTCGAGCATCTGCCGGAAGTTCAGCAATTGCTCGATTTTCAACTGGCCGTCCCGGCTCAGTCGGCAGCAGTGGAAGCTGCCCGGGCCGATCTGCCTGGCGTGCAGCCGCGCCGCATCCGCATTCGCGTAGAGATCGTTCGGCGTCAGTCCATGCTCGGGATACACCGCGATGCCGATATGGGCGTCGAGTCGGTAGTTTTTTCCGGCATGGATAAACGGCGCAGCGCCGATGTCCTGGATCAGTTTTTTCGCGAAGTCGCCGAGGCGATCCGTTTTGACGTGCGAAATCAACAGCGCAAAAACGTTTCTGTTGATCCGGCTGAGCCTGTCGATCGAGCGAAGGCTGTCTTTCAGTCGGCGCGCCACCCAGGTCAGCATCATTTCGCCCGCCCGCGGGCCGTGAAGATCGTGGATCTCTTCGTAGGGATCGATATCGAACAGGAACACCGCGATCAAATAATCGTAACGCCGCGCGGTTGCCAGCGCGATCGTCAGTTCGTCGCGGAATTGCTGATAGCTGGCGAGGCCGGTGACCGGATCCTGGCTCGGCTGGGTCAGCATTTTCTGCTGATACTGCGACCTTTCGCTGTTATCGACGCCGAGGGTTAGAATTACCGCTTCGTCCGGATTGTTCGGCGGGTTGAACAGCGAGTGCAGCCAGGAGATGTCGCGGGTCTTGCCGGTTTCGGAAATCAGTTGCCCGTCGACCTGGAACTGCCCGGTAATTTCTCCCGATCTGAGCATGCTCAGTTTTTTGTGGTGCTCCCACTCGGTTTCGGGGATTAAAAGATCGAAAATCTTGCCCTTGATCGAATGTTCTTCCGGGCCCAGTTCCTGTACCCCGGCCTGATTGATCGTCAGGATAATCCCGTTCAGTTTTTGCGTCAGGATGATAATCGGCGCGGTGTCGATCAATTGCCGGATGAAGTCGCGCTCGATCGCCAGTTCCCGGCTTTTCTTGATCAACGTCAAGGTATTGCTGTGCACTTCCTGTTCCAGGGATTGCAGTTGCTGGGCCAGCGTCAAGGCGGTCTGGTGCAGTTGATCGACCTCGTCATAATCGGTCGAAGCGATTTTCTTGAATCCGACCCGTTCGCGGAACTTGTCGTACTGGTGTGCCGCCAGCAGCGGCAGCGCTCCCGAAAGGCGTGCAACGCGCGAAAAGGTGTAATGCAGCAGAACCGGCAGCAGCGTCAGGGATCCCAGCAGGCTGATCACGCCGTAGAGCCAGACTTTCTGCAGGTCTTTTTGCAGGTTTTCTTCGATTTCGGTGGTATCGTTGATGAACAAAAACAGCGGCGAATGCTTTTTATCCTCCTGGATCGGCGCAATTCCGATTTCGTATGTGGCGCCGGCGAGATGGATCGTTTTGGTTTGATTGTTCAGTTCGGACAACGCGACATGCGCGGTGATGTATTGATACAGCCCTTTATTGTCGGACAGGGTCAACCCTGCCAGTTGATACGGCCAGGGATGCTCGGGCGCGCCGGATAAGGTGGTGTCGGCGGAAAGAATGCCGATATCCGCGCCAGTGGCCTGTTTGTATTTAATCATGATGTCCGCGAACGACCGGGTCACGCCGTAGGCGCCGACGGTTTGGGACCGGCCGATAACAGGCACCACGGCCTGCTGAAAACAGATAGTGTCGCAAATGGTGCGGTGTCCGGGTATTTCGGAATGGATCACTTTGTGGATGGTGGCGTCGTCGGTCGGCATCGGGCTTCCCCAGGATTTGATCGTGGCGCCGTTTCTGTCGAAAAAAACGATGTTTTCGATGCCCCAGCTGAGCTGCCATCGCGACCATTTTTCGTCCAGCATCGTGAATGAGGTTTGTCCCCGGTTTGTGGCGGAATGGGAACGTTGTTCCACGAATATGGACAGCATTTCCGCGAGCTGTTCGAGTACCAGAAACGAATCTTCGGTCAGGGCCCGGGCGATATGGAGATGATTCCGATGCTCCTTGAGACGGTCGAGGTAGAAGCTTTCGATCGCATGGCGATAGGCGAAATAGGAAAAAATGCTGTGCATCAGTAGAAACACGCTGCCGAATAAAATGGCGAGCTTCCATCTCAGGCTGAAAAAGAACGGCGATCTCGGCATGACGGGTCAGAAACGGAAAGAGATTTGTACACCGAATAGGTCCCAGTCTTCCTGGGTAGTATGCAACCGGTCCGGGTTATCGGCCTGCGGCAGCCACATCGTGCCATGCACGCGGTGATATTCGCCGCGCACCATCCAGCTCCGGTTGATGTCCCAACGCAGACCGAGCGTCCAGTCCTGGGCATAGGCGGCATGGCTGGGCAGTCCGATCCGTTCGAAGCCGATGCCGTTGCGGTTGTCGGTGTTGGCGTAAATCGTATCGTAGCGTACAGTGATTTGCCAGTTCGGTAGAAACCGGTAACTGCTTTCGACATACCAGCTTTCGGTCGCAAAACGGCTATCGGGGAGAATGCCGTAGCCTTTGACCACGTTCCGGCGGTAATTGTACTCTCCGGTCAGCGTCAATTTTTCGCCGTTGTACTGCGCGGACAGCATCAAGGGGCGTACGAACGAAGTGCCCGGCCCGAATCGGTCACCCGCCAGCGGATGGTAATCCAGTTGCAGGTCCGCATAGCTGACCGCGAAGACGTATTCGCCGCCGTTCAGTTCGTAGCTCAGTTGGGTGACGACGGTGGGTTGGGCCGCAAATTCGCCGCGCGCGAAAGGCCCCAGCTGGATCGACCGGATTTCCTGGTTGTTGCCCAGCGGAACGACATAGTTGAACTTAAAGTTGAAATCGCCGTACCCGGTATGCTGTTCGGCATAAAATTGGCCGCCGTCGCCGGAAGTCAGCAGCGAACGCGAGCGTTCGAAATAATTGCCCTGCGGTAACAGGATCGTCGGATGCGTGAAGGCGACGTCGCGGGTTTCGTTGTATAACCCCAGCGGCACTTTGACGCGTCCGCCGCGCAGCCCGGTCCGTCCCGACTCGTGCTCCCACAGGGCCAGATCGGCAAGTCCGTAGTCGACCCGGACGCTGCCGCGGTCGATGTTTCCGGCCCGGCGGTAGAGGCCCTGAATCGCAAAGCTCAAGCGGTTGGACGGTTTATAGGACGAATTGAGGCCGATTTCGGTGATGCCGAGGCTGACGCCGTCGTCGCTTTGCCCGAACAGGTTGTTGTCCGAGGTGTGGAACAGGCTTTGCGCGAGAAAACCGTGCATCTGGATTTCGTCGGGCAAGTCGCCGGCCCGGCCCGCCAACGGCAGGCTCCACAGGATGCCCAGGCACAGTCCGCTATTGATAATCGAACAGACGAATTTGCGCATTGCCGTCGGGTTTCTTGCTGACATAGCCGATTGCATTCGGCGTGTTCGTGACTTTTTCGATCATCTCCCGTTCCGAGTCGAGCTGGATCGGAGCGATGCCGGTACCGGAGTAGATCATTCGGTCCCAGACGCGCCGGAACTGGTGCGGAAACATGTTCAGGCTGTTCTTGACGAAGTCTTTATGGACCGGGTTGTCGTCGGTTAGCGTAAAGACCTTGATCGGTTCGCCGTTAGGCCAGATCCTCAGATGCATCGCGAAGATTGCCCGGGTATCGGCGCGTGAGTAATGCGCGGACGGGACCGAGACGTTGACGATGATTTCCGCCGCCCCGGCGAAAACCGGGCACAAGCCCAGGCAGCCGCCGACGATTGCCGAAGTGATCGCTTTCCGATGGGGCAATTTAGCCGGTCCTTGCGCAGGAGCGTCTAGTCACCGGAATCGTCGGATGATGAATCGAAGACGGTCCTGGCTCTGCGCGCACGGGCCCGTCTCGGGGGAAGAAATGCGGGGTCAAAGTTTTTGCCAGCGCAGGCGATTGGCATTGCTGACCACGGTCAGCGAAGACATCGCCATCGCCGCGCCCGCGATCATCGGATTCAGCAGGATGCCGGCGAAAGGATACAAAAGGCCGGCGGCGACCGGAATGCTGATCGTGTTGTAGAAAAAGGCGCCGAACAGGTTTTGTTTGATATTGGCCACGGTAAGCTGCGACAGTCGGATCACTTCCGGCACTTTCATCAGCGAACCTTGCAGGATCACCACGTCCGCGCTTTCGATGGCGACGTCGGTGCCGGTCCCGATGGCGAGGCCGACATCGGCCTGCGCGAGCGCCGGCGCATCGTTGATGCCGTCGCCGACCATGCCGACCGTTTCGCCTTGGGCCTGCAGTTCCCTGACCACGGCCGCCTTATCCTGCGGCAGCACTTGCGCCCTGACTTCGGCAATGCCGGCTTCCCGGGCGATCGCCCGGGCCGTGATCGGATTGTCGCCGGTCACCATCAGTACGCGGATGCCCAGGTTGCGCAGCCGCTGTACCGCGGCGGCCGAATCGGGCTTGATCGGATCGGCGACGGCAACGATCCCGGCGAACTGCCGGTCGACCGCGAGCAGCATCGGCGTTTTGCCTTCGGCGCTGAGTCTGGCGAGGTTGTCCTGATGGCTTGCGAGATCGATGCCTTCCTTCTCCAGGAGCGCCCGGTTGCCGAATACGACGCGGCGGCCGTCCTGCGTCGCTTCGACGCCGTGGCCGGTGATCGCCTTGAATTGGGCCATTTTTTTCGGTTGGACCGCGTGTTCCCGCGCCGCCGTCAACACGGCCGCCGCCAGCGGATGCTCGGAGCCGGCTTCGAGGCTGGACGCGAGTTGCAGCACTTCGGTTTCGGAAAAACCGCCGGCGCCTTCGATCGACACGACCTTCGGCTTGCCCTGAGTGACGGTGCCGGTCTTGTCCAGCACCAGGCAGGTCAGTTTGCCGGCTGTTTGCAAGGCGTCGCCTTGGCGGATCAGTATGCCGGTTTGCGCGGCCTTCCCGACCGAAACCATCACCGAAATCGGGGTGGCAAGGCCCAGCGCGCAAGGGCAGGCGATTACCAGCACGGTCATCGAAGTGACGAACGCATAACCCAGGGACGGTTCGGGGCCAAAGCCGTACCAGACCAGAAAGGTGAAGACCGCGAGGCCGATCACGGCCGGCACGAAGACGGCGGAAACCCGGTCGGCCAGCCGCGCGATTTCCGGTTTGCTGTTCTGCGCCTGGCGCACGCTGTGAATGATCTGGGCGAGCGCGGTATCGCGGCCGATGCGGGTCGCCTTGAACAGGAAACTGCCGCTTTGATTGATCGTACCGGCGGCGACCGTGGAGCCTTCGATTTTTTCGGCCGGCATCGGTTCGCCGGTCAGCATCGATTCGTCGACGGACGAGTGGCCTTCGATCAGTACGCCGTCGACCGCGATTTTTTCGCCGGGGCGGACCCTGAGCGTTTCGCCGAGGCCGACTTCCTCGATCGGCACGTCGAGTTCCGCGCCGTTCCGAACGACCCGGGCCGTACGCGGCTGCAGGCCGATCAATTGGCGGATCGCGGATGAAGTCTTGCCGCGCGCCCGGGTTTCGAGGCCCGAACCCAGGTTGATGAACGCCAGGATCACGACTGCGGCTTCGAAATAAGCGTGCTTGGCCAGGGACGGCAGGCTGCCGTAATACTCGATCACGATGCAGGAATAGAGCCAGGCGGCGCCGGTGCCGACCGCGATCAGGGTATCCATGTTCGCCTGCCCGGACAGCAGGGCCTTCAGCGCGCCCCGGTAAATGTGCGCGCCCGAATAGACCAGTACCGCCAGGGTCAATATCGCGACTTCCGGCCAGAACCAGCGTCCGGTGGCGGAGCCCATGTCCGGCAGCCAGTTCGCCATTTCCAGCAGCATCAGCAAGGCGCCGGCGCCACCGGCGACCGCCGCTTTTTTCAGCAGTATCCGGTAACGCGCCAGCTCCTGTTCTTCCTGTTCCGCCGGATTTTCGAAACCTTCCATTACCGCCGCTTCGTAGCCCGCATCCTTGACGGCCCGGATCAACCGTTCCGGATCGGTCTCGCCTTTGACGGTCGCGGAATGGTCCGCAAAGTTGACGCTGACTTCGGTAACGCCGGGCACGCCGTTCAGCGCGCTTTCGACGACGCTGACGCAGCCGGCGCAGCTCATCCCTAAAATCGACAAGCGCAGTTCGTTCGATGTTTCTTCTTTGCTCATGAGGTCTCTCCGGCGATTACCATCGGATTCGGATCATTCGACCGAAAAACCGGCCTCGGCGATCGCCGCCTCGATCGCTGCCAGGTCGGTTTTTGCGGCATCATAGTCGACGCCGACCTTTTTTTCCTTGCTCGACGCGGTCACCGACAGCACGCCGTCGATCGCGCCCAGTTTGCTTTTGACGTTGGCTTCGCAGCCTCCGCATTTCATTCCGGTCACTGTCAATTCAACGAATTCAGCCATATTCATTCTCCTCGTATGCGTAATTTCCCGAAGTTATATCATACTCGACTGAAACCGGATAATCATGATATAAATGCAAAGTAAGGAGGAGCTGGCGCTGCTTGCTTTGCCTGGTGAATCACCTTTGCGCGAATCATGGAATTAAAAACACTAACCAATCAAACCATCGCATTGGCAGGGGTCGCGCAGGCGGCGGCGCTGGTGCAGCAATTGGCGACGCGGGGTACCTGCGATCAGGAGGCGCTGAACGCCAGCATCGGCAGCGTGCTGAAAATCGATTCGGAAAGTGTGCTGGATGTTTACGGCGGGCTGAACGGCCTGAAGCTCGGCCTCGGACAATTGAAGTCGCAAATGACCGGCTACCGGGTCGACAATCCGGAACAGGCCCGCTATGCGGCAACCCTGGTGTTTCTGGAGAACCAGCTCTCGTCGCGGAAGGATTTGCTCGATGCGATCCGGGTCGGCGTCGAGAAGGCCCAGGCGCAGAGCGAACATTTCGGCCTTCTGCACGAAAACGTGCTGGCCAATCTCGGCGAAGTCTATCACAGTACGGTCAGTACGCTGCAGCCCCGCATCATGGTCAACGGCGAGCAAACCTACCTGTCGCGGCCCGATACCGTCAACAAGATCAGAGCGCTGCTGCTGGCCGGCATCCGCTCGGTGATTCTGTGGAAACAATGCGGCGGCGCCCGCTGGAAATTCATTTTTTACCGCAAAAAAATCCAGAAAGAGCTGGAAAATCTGCTGCGGCAGGTTTGACCCGATAATGACCGTTCTTGTCGAGGTCAATCATCTGTCCCGGTATTATGGAAGCCAGTGCGCGGTCGACGATATCAGTTTTACGCTGCATCGGGGCGAAGTGCTGGGCCTTTTGGGACCGAATGGCGCCGGCAAGACCACCACGATGCAGATGCTCTGCGGCAACCTCGCGCCCAGCGCCGGGCAGATCCTGATCGACGGCGTCGACCTGCTCGACCGCCCGAAAGAAGCCAAGCGTCATCTGGGCTATCTGCCCGATACGCCGCCTTTATACCGGGATTTGACGGTCAACGAATTTTTGGCCTATTGCGCCGAACTGCACGGGGTTGATAAAAAATCGATTCCCGACACAGTCAAACGGGCGCGGGAACGTTGCGGGCTGGACGAGATGCAGGAGCGGCTGATCGGTAATCTTTCGAAAGGCTTCCTGCAACGCACCGGCATCGCCCAGGCGATCCTGCACAATCCGAAAGTGATCGTTCTGGACGAACCGACGGTCGGCCTCGATCCCTTGCAGATCCGCGATATCCGGGCGCTGATCCGCGAGCTTGGCCGGGAACACGGGATCATTTTGTCGACTCACATCCTGACCGAAGTCGAAGAGTCCTGCACCCATGTCCAGATTATCCATCAAGGCCGCCTGGTCCTGCACGAGACGATCGCCGGTTTGCAGCGGCACATGCACAACTGTAGGCTGGAGGTGATTACCCGTATCCCGCCGGATCTGAAGGCGTTGTCGGCCTTGCCCGGCGTCTTGTCGGTCGAGTCTCTGGCCGGCAACCGTCTGCTCGTGCACCACGGCGTCGACGACAATCCGGCCAAGCAGATTGCCGAACTGATCGTGGCGTCCGGCTGGGGGCTGGAGGAACTGGTGCCGGTCAAAAAATCGCTCGAAGACGTATTCATTCAGTTGACCTGGGAAGCGGAGGGAGATACGGAATGAAAATGGCATTCACGATCGCCGCCCGCGAATTCAAATCGCTGTTCCTGTCGCCCTTGGCCTGGACGCTGCTGGCGATTCTGCAGGCGATCCTGGCCTTTCTGTTTCTGACCCAGGTCGAAGCGTTCAACATGCTGCAGCCGAAACTGGCGGGACTCGACAATGCCCCCGGGTTGACCGATATCGTGGTGACGCCGCTGTTCGGCAATGCGGGGATCATCTTCTTGCTGGTCACGCCGCTGTTGACGATGCGCCTGATTACCGAAGAGCGCCGGAACAAGACAATCGCGCTGCTGTTGTCCGCGCCGGTTTCCAATGCCGAGATCGTGCTCGGGAAATATTTCGGCGTGGTCGGCCTGTTATGGGCGATGGTCGTGCTGACCGCGCTGATGCCCTTGTCCCTGCTGGCCGGCGGCGACCTGGACCTGGGCAAGCTCGCCGCAAACCTGTTCGCGCTGGCCCTTTTGGCCGCGGCGTTCGCGGCGACCGGCCTCTACACTTCCTGCATCGTGAGTCATCCGACAATCGCCGCGATGACCGCCTTCGGCCTGCTGCTTTTGCTGTGGATTTTGGACTGGACCGCCGGCATGGGCGAACAGCGGGCTTATATCTTTGAGTATCTGTCGATACTGCGCCATTTCCAGAATCTGCAAAGCGGCCTGGTCAGCACCGCCGATGCCGCCTATTTCCTGCTGTTTACCGCCGTTTTTCTCGTACTGAGCATTCGCCGCCTCGATTACGACCGTCTGCAAAAATGAAATTGACGCGCCATGTGCATCGACAAATCCGCCTGAAAAACCGGCTTTTGACGTTGCTGTTTCTGTGCGCGGTCGGGGCGCGGCCTGGCTGAGTGCGCGCCATTCGTATCAGGCCGACTGGACGGAGGCTCGTTCGAATACGTTGTCGCCGGCCACCCGGAAGCTGTTGCAGGCAATGTCCGGCAAGGTCAGCGTGACCGCCTACATCAAGACCGGTTTGCCGATACGCCTGCAGATCGCGCATTTGGTCGACCGCTATACCCATCTGAAGCCCGATCTGAAGCTGGACTTCGTCGACCCGAACAACGATCCGCAAAAGGCCCGTGCGCTGAATATCGGCGAGGAAGGGCTGGTCGTGGTCGAATATCAGGGCCGCAGCGAAAAACTGAATTTCATCGACGAAGCGGCGCTGACCAATGCCTTGCTGCAATTGACGCATGCGGAAGACCGCTGGGTGTCTTTCCTGGCCGGACACGGCGAACGTTCGCCCGACGGCGAGGCGAATTTCGATTTGAACCGTTTCAATAAGGAACTGCGGCGGCGCAGGATCAATGCGCAAACGGTCAATCTGGCGAAGCTGCCGGCGATACCGGACAATTCGTCGCTGCTGGTGATCGCTTCGCCCTCGGTTGCGCTGCTGCCCGGCGAAGCCGAGATCGTCAAGCAGTACGTGCAACGCGGCGGTAATCTGTTGCTCCTGACCGATCCGGGCGACAAGACGCTCGATTTCATCTGGCCTCTGCTCGGCCTGCATCCCTTGCCGGGCCGGATAGTCGACAAGGCGGCCAAACTGGCCGGAATCAACGATCCGAGCTTCGTGATCGTCGGCGAATACAACCGCCATCCGGTCACCCGCAATTTCCGGACGCTGACCGTGTATCCCGCGGCGGCCGGTTTCGACATCGCTGCCGATATCGACTTCGAGAGCGCCCCTTTGCTGAACAGCGGCCCCGAGTCCTGGACCGAAACCGGACCGTTGGCCGGAACGATACGTTTCCATCCGGACAGCGCCGAAAAGCAAGGGCCGATTACGTTGGCCTATGCCTTGACGCGGAATCTGGAAAACGGCAGCGAACAGCGCGTCATCGTGGTCGGCGACGGCGATTTTCTCGCGAACACCTATATCGATAACGCCGGCAATCTGGACATGGGGCTGCGGATGATCAATTGGCTGGTCCATGACGACCGTTTCATCGATATTCCCGCCAAAACCGCCCCCGACCGGACTCTGAAGCTGACCTTGACCGGCATTGCGGTGATCGGCTTCGGCTTTTTGATCGTGCTGCCGCTTGGCTTGCTCGGCACCGGTTTCGTGGTCTGGCGCCGGCGCAGGCGGCGTTAAGCGTCGACGGACTGTTGCGAGTTTCCGGAAGCCGTTTGCAGCCTCAATCTGGAAGAGGGGGCGATTCCGTTGCTGGAGATCGCCTGGCGTGCGCAGGACGCCTGCTTGCGGCGACGGATTGAAACAGGGAATCGGGTGTTTTGACGCAAAGGCCGGCGCGAGCCGTAGTCGAGGCCGGGAGGCAATGTCCGCGACTCCGTAGCCGACTACGAGCGGCTGCCGGCCGGGCGTTTCGGGGGCGAATCAGTCGATATAGCCGTCATCCTTCATTTTTTTCTCGTCGACGTACTCGCGCACCACCAGGGCCACTCCCAGGACGACCGCAAACAGCGCGGCGGCGGTAATGGTCAGCTTCATGAAGACCTCCCCGCTCAACAGATCGAACCATAATTGCAGCAGCGCAATGGCGACCCAGAGGACGAAAATGGTCAGGCAGACAATCGCGCCGGTTCTCATAGGTCTCGCTCCATGATGACCAGATAGGCCTCCCGCCGCCAGAAGAGCAGCATGCGGCGAATATCCTTTTCCATCGTGACCACTCTCCAGCCCTGCCTGGCATTGCCGTTCAAAAATTCGCTGAAGCGGAGCGGGTCGACTTTGGATGCGCCGAGCAGCAGGGAGCCGAGCAGGCCTTCCTGATAAATCACGACTTTATATTCTTTCATGCCGATTCCGGTCGGGTGTTCAAATATCGGTTCATTATAGAGCAGGTTGGGCATGAGATACGTTTCAACACGAAAGAGGAAGATGGGGGGAGAGGGGATTAACGGCTAGGCCGGTTGGTTTTGAGTTCTTTATCGGATCGGCCGCGGCGTTCCAGGTCGAAGAACAGGTTGAGTGAAGCCAGCAGGATAAAAAAATAACCGTCCAGTTCCGAAAGCTCTTCGTACAACTGATAAGCAACTACACCGAAAACGCCATCTTCAAATAGATCGCCAACAATCAGTAAAAGTCCTCCGATGATCATAAAACGGGCGGATCGGGTCTTCAAAAGGTACGCGGCAATCTCCAGGTAATGTTTATAGTTGCGTAGAAACAATGCGGTTGTCAGCAGCCATAAACCGGCCAGCAGGATATTGCGGCCCAGGCCATGCCCGAGCAGAATGACCGCTTGCGGCAAATCAAATTTTTCAATATCGAGCTCGCGCAGAATGAACGAGAGGCAAAGCAAAGCGCCCGCACACGGGAATAATTTATGGCCTTTTCGAACGTAAAAGAATGTCCGCAGGTAAACCAATCCCGAAATGAAAAGCAGAATAACCTGATCATTTTCGAGGGAATGATCTTCTTTAACGATTTCCATGTTTGCATTTATCCGGGCTTCATAAAAAAACAATCCATCGATCAAAGCAAGCGTCGATAAAAGCACCAGCGTAGGGCATATTTTCAAATGCAATGTGTAGGGTTTCGAGACGATCATTGGCGGTAGTTATTTCAGTGGTCCTTTCAGTCAAGGTGCCTGCATGACTTCGGCAGCCATTGGCGGAAGGCTTTATGGTCCAGATGTGGCATATTACCATTATTTATTGATGGGACAGGCATGCCTATACTCACTTTGCCGGTTTGGATCACACTCCAAAGAGCCGCCGTAGGGTACGCTGCGCGTACCTTTTCACCCATAGGCACTAACTTAAAAATTAGCAAATTCCAATAAAAATCATTAATTTTTAATATGTTATGGTTTTTTGAACGGAAAATCAAAGTAAAACTTTAAGGTGAAATGCCTTTTATTTTCAATATTTTATATTTCAGGTTGGCGCCTATGACCTTTTCATCCCATGGTACGCACAGCGTACCCTACAACTGTAAAGCACGCCTTTACCCCGTTGTCGCCCTACGCGGTGTCCGATGACGCGCATCGCGGCGGGATCATCCGGCGGCATGCCGAGGTTGTTTTTAGCCACATCCTTGGCTGAATTTGGAGAATCAAAGCGTGTGAAGCGCTCGTATTTCCTTGACGGGATGAGGGTACGGCTCCGCCTCGAAGGATCAAGGCGGAATATATCGATTATTCCCGGTTGGATACACCGGCCAACCCTCAGGCGTAACTGCGGCGTAATGCCCAATAAGCCGCCAGGAAGGTGAGCAGGCTCGGAAGCAGGGCGGTCAGCGGTGCGTTCAGTTCGTATATGAGTCCTAAATGCCCGATGATTTTATCGATAATATTGAATCCCAATCCGATCACCACGCCGATGATCATCCGCGCGCCGACGCTGATCCCGCGCCTGACGCCGATTACGAAAGGCGCCGAAATCATTAGCATCACGAAAGTCACGAAGGGATTGACCAGACGGCTCCACAAGGCCAGTTCGAAGACTTGGGATTTTTGATGGTTTCGCTTCAGAAAATCGACATATCTGGCCAGTTCGAGAACCGATAGGTTGTCCGGGCTGACCACGGTAATGTCCAGAATCTCCGGCGCGATCGAAGAATTCATTCGCTGTTCCGGGAAAGCCGCGGCCCGCATCTTTTCTTTGGAAATGTCCGACTGCCTGATTTGCTGCAGCTGCCATTGCTCCTTCCCTAAAAAACGGGCGCGGTCGGCATGCAGGGCGCTTTGCAAGCGCCGATTGTTATCCAGTTCGTAAATGCTGATGTTGGCCAGGTCGCCGTTGTCCTCGATTTTTCTTACATTGATGAACTTGTTTTTTTCGCGCAGCCAGATTCCGTACAATGTATGGGTTTGAACCGTATCGTGCTTGGCGACCGATTTGATCAGCTGTGCCTGGCGTTCGGCAACCGGCGCGACGTATTCGCCGACGCCGATCGAAACGATTACCAGCACTGCGCCGGCGGCCATCACCCCGCGAATGATGCCGGGGACCGACAGGCCGGCCGCCTGCATGGCGGTCAGCTCCCGGTTATTGGCCATCGCGCCGAGGATGAACAGGCTGCCGAGCAGGGCCGAGGCGGGCACCAGTTCATAGAATACGCGCGGCGAAGTCAAAGCCAGGTACAGGGCGATTTCTTTGAGCCCGTAGCTGCCTTTGCCCAGATCCTTCATCTCGTCGGTAAAAGTGAACAGGTTGAACAGGGTCAACAGGAACAGGATCGAAATCAGCGAGCCTTTCAGGATTTCCTTGACCAGATAGCGGGTTAATACATTCATTGGGTTCCCGATGCCTTGATTTTAAGCATTAACCATTTCCAGCCGAAGAAGCGGGCGAGATAGACCAGGCCGATCGTGAGCAGCAAACCATATACGCTGACCGGGCCGAGCCAGGGGGGCATGACCGCTTTTGCGACCCACCCCTGGCTGACGCGTTCGAGATTACCGTAAATGAAAAAAATCAGGAAACCGGTCAGGACATTGCCGTAAACGCCGCCGCGGGGAGACAACTGTGCCAGCGGCACCGCAATGAAGCTCAGGAGCAGGGCGCCGAACGGAATCCCCAGACGCCGCTGCAGCTCGGCGATTTCAGGCGGGTTGTCCGAGTTCCACAAGCGTTCGCTGGGCACCGCTTCCCGCAGTTCGCGCACGAAAGCTTCCTTGCTGTCGATCCGGACCGCATACTCGTCAAATTCTTCGATCACATAATCCAGTTCGCCGGGTCGACCCTGAATCCGCTCCCCCTGCCGCAGCACGATATAACGGCCGTCCGGCAGATCTTGCAGGCGGCCGGTTTCGGCATTGACAATGGCGAGGGCGCCTCTTTTTTGCCGATGCTGCACAAAAACCTTGTGCATGGTTTTATCCTTGCCGATATCTTCGACGTAAAATACCAGATCGCCGCCGCTGTATTCACTGAATTTGCCGGGAGCGATGCCTCGAATGTCCGCAGATTGCCTGTCCTTGCTGATCAGCTGTTCCGTCGTGGCTTCCGCCCACGGCGCGACATAAAGCGACAGACCGGCCGCCGCGAGGCTCAGCGGGACCACGAACTGAAAAACCGACCGGTAAATCGCGCCCGCCCCGGCCCCTGCGGATTGGAGCGCCGACATTTCCTGGTCGCGGTACATGCGCCCCAGCACCATCAGCACTGCCATGAAAGTGGCGGCCGGTAAAAACGTGACTCCGGCGATGATCGTCCTGAGGCCGAGAATCGTCAGCAGCACATCGTTCGATATCTCTCCCGCGATGGCCTGGTCGAGCACTTTGATGAATTTGCGGCTGACGATGATCACCACGATGACCGACCAGACCGACAGCATCGTTTTGAAAAGGTCCGACGCGATCATCCTATCCAGGACGCCGAACAGCGGCCTTTTTGCCGCATAAGTGCCTTGCGGCCAGTTTGCCTCCAAGCGCGTCTCCTCAATCATATTCGTAACAAGTGGTGTATAATCGCCGCAAATTGTTCATTCGCCCGGCCTAATTTCCGGTGCGGATGAATCTACCGAGAGCGATTAGACAGAAAGTAAAAAGCAATGGATTATTTTATAGAAAGTGCGCCCATAGAAAAACTGCAATCTGATTGCATCATCGTCGGCATTTACCAGGAAGGCCCGCTGACGCCTGCCGCGGCGGCACTCGACGGGCTGACCCGGGGGCTTGTCAAGAAAATCGTCGAACGCGGCGATTTGAGCGGCAAGAACGGCGAAACGGTGCTGGTCAATGCGCTGCCCGAGGGCGGCATCGAGCGCGCGCTGCTGGTCGGGCTCGGGAAAAAGGATGCTCTGAACGCCAAAACGTACCGTAAGGCTTTGGCTGCTTCCATCAATAGCCTCAAAAAGACGATCGTGAGGTCGGCCGTCTGCTGCCTCGGCGAGGCGGAGGTCAAAGACGCCGATTCGGCCTGGAAAACTCGCCAGATCGTGGAAGTCTTCAATGATGCGGTTTACCAGTTTACTCAGTTGAAAGCGGAAAAGGAGCCCGATTCCAAACTGCAAAGCGTTGCGATCGGCGCGCCGGAAAGCGAGCGGGCAGTTGTAGAGAAGGGGCTCGCGCAGGGCAAGGCGATCGCGGCGGCGATGGCGTTGACCAAGACGCTCGGCGATTTGCCCGGCAACATCTGCACTCCTTCCTATCTGGCCGAACAGGCTTTGGAGCTGGGGCGCTTCGATAAATTGACCGTGAACATTCTCGAAGAAGCCGAAATGGCGGCGCTCGGCATGGGGTCCTTGCTGTCCGTTTCGCGCGGCAGCCGCCAGCCGGCGAAACTGATCGCACTCGACTATCAGGGCGGCGAGCGCAACGACAAGCCGATCGTACTGATCGGCAAAGGCCTGACCTTCGATGCGGGCGGCATTTCGCTGAAGCCGGCGCAGGGTATGGACGAAATGAAATACGACATGTGCGGCGGCGCGACCGTGCTGGGCGTACTGCAGGCCGTCGCCGAAATGAATTTGCCGCTGAACGTGATCGGCCTGGTGCCGTCTTCCGAAAATCTGCCCGACGGCGATGCGAACAAGCCGGGCGACATCGTGACCAGTATGTCCGGCAAGACGATCGAAATCCTCAATACCGACGCGGAAGGGCGCCTGATCCTTTGCGATACGCTGACCTATGCCGAGCGCTACAATCCCGACGTGGTGATCGACATGGCGACCCTGACCGGCGCCTGCCTGGTTGCGCTGGGCCGCGTACCGAGCGGCTTGCTCGGCAATGACGACGCCCTGTGCAACGATCTCGTCGCGGCGAGCGAAACCGCGGTCGACAGCGTCTGGCGCTTGCCGCTCTGGGAAGAGTACCAGGAGCAGCTGAAATCGCCTTTTGCGGACATGGCCAACGTCGGCGGCAAGGACGCGGGCACGATTACCGCCGCCTGCTTCCTGGCTCGCTTTGCCGAAAACTTCCGCTGGGCGCATCTGGATATCGCCGGCACCGCCTGGCGCACCGGCTCCAACAAAGGCGCGACCGGCCGCCCGGTGCCGCTGTTGTGCCAGTACCTGATCAACCGCAGCCAAAAGGCTTAAGCCGCCGTTTCAGGATCGATGCCCGAGGTTGCGTTCTATGTCCTGGCTTCCGAAGACGAACAGCAGCGGCTGCTGTTCGTCTGCAAACTCGTCGAAAAGGCTTACCGGAGCGGCAGCTTTTGCTATGTGCTGGCCGATACCGACGAGCAGGCCCGAAAGCTCGACGATTTGCTCTGGACTTTCCGGCGCGGCAGTTTCATTCCCCATCAACTCTATACGGAATCCCTTCCGCCCTTAGAGCACGTCATTTTGATCGGCGCCTCGGAGCCGCCGGAATCCTGGCGAAAGGTGATCGTAAACTTGTCCTGCCAATGCCCTTCCAATATCGAACAAGCCGAGCGTATTCTGGAAGTCTTACATGACGATGAAGCAACGCTGACAGCAGGAAGGCTTCGTTATCGCCGTTATCAGCAGTTGGGCATAGCTATTAAAAAGCATAAACTAGATCAAAAAGGTAAGCTCTTGGAATAAAATCACGGTGAACCCGTGAATTAAAGCTCAGGATTATTGCTGCTGTCATACTCAAACTAGGTAGGATTGAAAACTCGACAGAGTTGATTTTTTTACCAATGAAGAAAATCCAACTCTGTTGGACCGGTTTAAAACCACATTATCTGATACCCAGTTATTTGATGTCCTGGTCGATTGTTTTAGATCAAGCGGCTTCTATCAACTGTACCCTTCCATTGAGCCGATAGCGAAAACAAGAATAAAGGCGGCAACAGCAAAAAATTGAAATTCATGCTTATCCGTCCAGAAACATCCATGCTACTGTTCTCCGGCAAAGACCCTGTTGCCAAAATATTTTACGCAGAGAATTTTATGCAAGTACAACTTCAACCCGAATTTGACGAGATACTACAGCCCTTGGGAAGTCATGCGCTGGAATTTTTCCTGGCCGCCAGCTTGTATCACGCTCGGAAAATCAGCTTTGCGAGTGCCGCGCATATGGCGGGGTTGGACTTTGAGGCGTTTAAAACCCGTTTATCCGAACACTTTGAACAAGGGTATATCATTGCGGATGAATGCGTTTTGGAAGATTTGCGCACAATAGAAAACCTCTGAGTCGTGAAAATCGTACTCAATACCAGTCCTATCATTTTTCTCGGTAAAATTGAGAGTCTTGGCTTATTGCAAGATTGCGTTGATGATATCTTTGCGCCAAAAGCGGTGATTGACGAACTGTGCGATTACACTTTGCCATATTTTATAAAAGTACGCCCTTTGTCCGACATTGGCGCTGCGTATGTTCAAGGCGCGCTTGGGCAATTACATCAAGGGGAGTTGGAAGCAATGGTTCTAGCTAAAGAATTATCCGCCGATTTTGTGGTTCTGGATGATTTGCTGGCAAGACGAAAAGCGCAACGTTTAGCGCTTAATGTTATCGGTACGCTGGGCCTTCTGCTTCTATTTGAAAAACGCAGTTTGTTATCCGCAGACCAGGTTTGGCAAAAAATAAATCTGTTGATACAGCAACATGGCTTCTATGTGTCCTCAAATATACTCAATCAAATTCAGATAAAAATTCTGGGCGACAGAACTGAAGAGTCTTGAAACGGCGATCATTTCTTCATTGCCTCGTCCTTAAATCAAAAGTTACAACCAATAGCAATTAATAAAGAACTAGAACAAGCACATAATTTCATGGATAAAACATACGCCCCGCACGCCATCGAACAACGCTGGTACAACACCTGGGAAGAAAACGGCTATTTTGCCGCCAAAGCCGAAGGCGACTCCTACTGCATCATGATTCCGCCGCCCAACGTGACCGGCAGCCTGCACATGGGGCATGCGTTCCAGGATACGGTCATGGACGCCTTGATCCGCTATCACCGGATGCAGGGACACAGCACGTTGTGGCAGGTCGGCACCGACCATGCCGGGATCGCGACGCAGATGGTCGTCGAGCGCCTGTGCAACGCCGAAGGCAAAACCCGCCACGATTACGGGCGCGAGAAATTCGTCGAACGGGTCTGGCAATGGAAGGAAGAGTCCGGCGGGATGATCACCAAGCAACTCAGGCGAATGGGGTCGTCGGTGGACTGGAGCCGCGAACGCTTTACGATGGATAAGGGCATGTCCGACGCGGTGCAGGAAGTCTTCGTCCGCCTCTATGAAGAAGGCCTGATCTACCGCGGCAAGCGGCTGGTCAACTGGGATCCGGTGCTGCATACCGCGGTTTCCGATCTCGAAGTGCTGTCCGAGGAAGAAAACGGCTCGATGTGGCACATCCGCTATCCGCTGTCGAACGGGCAGGGGCATCTGATCGTCGCGACCACGCGGCCCGAAACCCTGCTCGGCGACGCGGCGGTCGCGATTCATTCCGGCGACGAGCGCTACAGGCACCTGCTCGGCGAGTTTCTGGAACTGCCGTTGACCGGGCGCAAAATTCCGGTGATTGCGGACGATTACGTCGATCCGGAATTCGGCACCGGCTGCGTGAAGATCACCCCGGCGCATGATTTCAACGATTACGAGGTCTGGACTCGGCACCGTGCCAATGCGGTGATTCAGGATCTGCCGCACGGCGGCTTGATCAACATCTTTACCCGCGACGCGAGCGTGGCGGACGACGAACTGATTCCGGAACAATACCGCGGGCTCGACCGCTTCGAGGCGCGCAAACGGATCGTCGCCGATCTCGAAGCGGCGGGCCTGCTCGAAAAAATCGCCGACCACAAACTGATGGTGCCGCGCGGCGACCGCACCGGCGCGGTAATCGAACCGTTCCTGACCGATCAATGGTATGTGAAGGTGGCGCCGCTGGCCAAGCCCGCGATCGAGGCGGTCGAGAACGGCGACATCAAGTTCGTGCCGGACAATTGGAAAAACACTTATTTCGAATGGATGCGCAACATCCAGGATTGGTGCATTTCCCGGCAGATCTGGTGGGGGCACCGGATTCCGGCCTGGTACGACGAGGCCGGCAATACTTATGTCGGCCGTTCGGAACAGGCGGTCCGCGAGCGTCACCACCTGCCGGCGGATTATCCGCTGCGCCAGGACGAAGACGTGCTCGACACCTGGTTTTCGTCCGCGTTGTGGCCGTTTTCGACGCTCGGCTGGCCGGACCGGACGCCGGAGCTGGCTCGCCATTATCCGACCAGCGTGCTGGTGACCGGCTTCGACATCATCTTTTTCTGGGTGGCCCGGATGATTATGATGGGGCTGAAATTCCAGGGCGACGTGCCGTTTAAAGAGGTGTACATTCACGGCCTGGTGCGCGATGCGGAAGGCCAGAAAATGTCCAAGTCGAAAGGCAACGTGCTCGATCCGATCGACATCATCGACGGGATCGACCTCGAAAGTCTGGTCGCGAAACGGATTTCGGGGATGATGCAGCCGCATCTGGCGAAAAAAATCGAACAGGCGACCCGCAAACAGTTCCCAGACGGCATACCCTCGTTCGGGACCGATGCGTTGCGCTTCACCTTTGCCTCATTAGCTTCGACTGGGCGCGACATTCGCTTCGATCTGGCGCGCACCGAAGGCTACCGGAACTTCTGCAACAAGCTCTGGAATGCGGCGCGTTATGTATTGATGAATACCGAAGGCCATGATAATGGACTGTCGGGTGAGCCTATGACTTTAACCCAGGTCGACCGCTGGATCCTGGCGCGGTTGAATCAGGTGATCGGCTCGACCCGCCAGGCCATCGACCATTACCGTTTCGATCTGGCCGCCCAGTCGATCTACGAATTCATCTGGAACGAGTTTTGCGACTGGTATCTGGAACTTGCGAAAATTTCGCTGCAGGCCGACGGCGACGCTTTGCAGCGCGGCACCCGCAATACCCTGGTGACTGTGCTCGAAACCGCGCTGCGGCTCGCGCATCCGATCATTCCGTTCATCACCGAGGAAATCTGGCAGCGGGTGGCTCCCCTAGCGGGCATTCAGGGCGAAACGATCATGCTGCAACCGTATCCGGCGGCCGATCCTGCGCTGGACGATCCGGAGGCGGTCGCCGAAACCGAGTGGGTGATGAACTTCATTCTGGGCGTGCGCCGGATACGCGGCGAGATGAATATCGCGCCGGGCAAGCCGCTGTCGATATTACTGCAGAACGGCAGCGAGAAGGATCGTGTTTATTTCGAGAGCAGCCGGATGTATTTGTACCGGCTGGGCCGTCTGGAGTCGGCTACCTGGCTGGCCGACGAAGAGGCCGCGCCGGAATCGGCGATTGCCCTGGTCGGCGCATTGAAAATCCTGATCCCGATGGCGGGCTTGATCGACAAGGATGCCGAATTGGCCCGCCTGGACAAGGAAATCCAAAAGATTCGGAAGGAACTGCCGCGCGTCGAAGGCAAATTGAACAATTCCGACTTCGTGAACAAGGCGCCGCCCGAAGTGCTGAAGAAAGAAGAGCAAAAGCTGGCCGAATTGCGTTCGTCGCTGGATAATCTCGAACAGCAGCGCCGAAAAATCCAGAGTCTGTAACGGCAGGCGAAGCATGAGATAAATCCGCTTTCTTTTGTGGATCCGTCTTGTAGTTGCCGGCCGATCATCTATATTTAGTATCGAACTCTCTATCTGATGCTCAATATAGCGATGTCTACGCCAACGACCGAATTTCTTTTTAATGGTATTGCCAAGTGCCTCATTCAGAAAGGCTTTCTTTCTGAAAACGAGGTACGGACTCATTCGCAGGAAGCGGTAAAGAAAAACGTTTCTCTGGTGAGTTATCTTGTCGCCAATAAACTGGTTAGCGCCAGAACGATCGCGTCTGTCGCTTCGGCCGAGTTCGGAGTGCCTTTTCTCGAACTCGATGCGCTCGATTTAAAGTCGCTGCCGGTCAAATTGATCAACGAAAAATTGATCGTCAAGTATCAGATCTTGCCGCTGTTCGTGCGCGGCAAGACGATCTTTGTCGCAATGGCCGACCCGACGAACCATCAGCCGTTCGACGAAATCAAGTTTCAAACCCGCCTGCATCCCGAATGCATCATTGTCGAAGAAGATAAGTTGCACAAGGCGATTGAGGCCGCTCTCGAAGCGCCGGAGGCGTCGATCGCGACCTTACTCGACGAAGATCTCGGCAACCTCGCGGTTTCCAGCGCCGAAGAGGAGGCGGCCAAGAATGAAGTCAATTCGGACGTGGACGATGCGCCGATCGTCCGCTTCGTGAATAAAATCCTGCTCGACTCGGTCAAGAAAGGCGCTTCCGATATCCATTTTGAACCTTACGAAAAAAACTTCCGTATCCGTTTTCGTACCGATGGCATGCTGCACGAGGTCGCAAGTCCCCCATCGTCGGTCGCCACCCGAGTGATTTCCCGGATCAAGGTGATGGCCCGGCTGGACATCGCCGAACGCCGGGTGCCCCAGGACGGACGGATCAAGTTGATCGTTTCCAAAAACCGTACGCTGGATTTTCGGGTCAATACCTGCCCAACCCTGTTCGGCGAAAAAGTCGTCATGCGTTTGCTCGATCCGACCAGCGCGCAATTGGGCATCGAGAAACTGGGTTTCGAGCCTGACCAACAGAAACTTTTTCTGGATGCGATCAACCGGCCCTATGGTTTGGTGTTGGTCACGGGGCCGACCGGCAGCGGTAAAACCGTATCGCTTTATACCGGACTGAATATCCTGAACACGATCGAACGCAACATCTCGACGGCCGAAGATCCGGTCGAAATCACCGTGGAAGGCATCAATCAGGTCAACATGAACGTGAAGGCCGGCCTGACCTTCGCCGGCGCCTTGCGCGCTTTTTTACGGCAGGATCCGGATGTGATCATGGTCGGTGAAATTCGCGACCTCGAAACGGCCGAAATTGCGATCAAAGCCGCCCAAACCGGCCACTTGGTGCTTTCCACCCTGCATACGAACGATGCGCCGCAGACCTTGAACCGGCTGATGCAAATGGGCATTCCGGCCTTCAACATCGTCTCGTCGATCAATCTGATCATGGCCCAGCGTCTGGCGCGCCGTTTATGCCAGCATTGCAAGGAACCCGCCGACTATCCGGATAGTGTATTGATTTCGACCGGTTTTAAACCGGAAGAATTGAAAGAGCTGCGCATTTACAAGTCTGTCGGCTGCGAACATTGTACGAACGGATACAAAGGCCGGGTCGGCATTTATCAGGTGATGACGCTGAGCGAGGATATGCGCCGGCTCATTCTTGAAGGAGGCAACGCGATGCAGTTGGCCGATCAGGCGAAAGCCGAGGGGATCAACGATCTGCGCGCCTCCGGCCTGAACAAGGTGCGCCAGGGCGTGACGAGCATTGAAGAAATTGACAGGGTGACAAAGGAATAAGCGATATGGCACAACAAGCTGAACAAATCGATTTTATCTGGGACGGAGTCGACAAGGCCGGCAATAAAATCAAGAATCGCCCTATTTCGGCGCTCAGCGAGACAATCGCCAAAGCCGACCTGAAAAGGCAGGGATTCCGCGTCATCCGAATCAAGAAAAAACCGAAACCCTTATTTAAAAAGGTCCAGAAAATCACGGCCGGCGATATCGCGGTTTTTGCACGGCAACTGGCGACCATGCTTCAGGCCGGCGTTCCTTTGGTCCAGTCTTTCGATATTATCGGCAAGGGCCACGAGAATCCGAGCATGCAGACCATGCTGTTGTCGATCAAGGCCAGTATTGAAGGCGGCAACACGCTGGCGCAGTCTTTGCGCGAACATTCGATCTATTTCGACGAATTGTTTTGCAATCTGGTCGAGGCGGGCGAACAGGCAGGGGTCTTGGAGGCTTTGCTCGACAAAATTGCGACCTATAAGGAAAAGACCGAGTCGATCAAGAAGAAGATCAAAAAAGCGCTAACCTATCCTGTGGCGGTAATCATTGTCGCCGTGATCGTGACCGTGATTCTATTGATGTTCGTCGTACCGGTGTTCGAAGAGTTGTTTCAAAGCTTCGGCGCGGATTTGCCGGCTTTTACGCAAATGTTCATCAACATGTCAAAATGGATGAGAGACTGGTGGTGGATATTGTTCGGCTCGATCGGCGGCGCTGTTTATACCTTTTCTTATTTCAAGAAACGGTCCTATGAGTTCAATCACGCACTGGACAGAATCTTGCTGAAGGTGCCGGTGGTGGGGATGATTTTGAATAAATCCTCCATCGCGCGTTTTGCCAGAACCTTATCCACCATGTCGGCGGCCGGGGTGCCGCTGGTCGAAGCGCTGGAATCGGTCGCCGGCGCATGTGGTAACATAGTCTATGCCGAAGTGGTCCTGAAGATGCGTGAAGAGGTCGCCACCGGGCAAAGGCTGCAGTTTGCGATGCAGCAGAGTAATCTGTTTCCGCATATGGTTCAGCAAATGGTCGCGATCGGCGAAGAGTCCGGTTCGATGGACGCGATGCTCGCCAAGGTCGCGGACTTTTACGAGGAAGAGGTCGACAATTTGATCGACAATTTGAGCAGCCTAATGGAACCGATGATCATGGCTATCCTCGGCATTATGGTCGGCAGCCTGTTGATCGCGATGTATCTGCCTATTTTCAAACTCGGCGCGGCCGTAGGTTGATTTGAAATGTTGACAATCAAGGTGTGGCCTTGTAATGCTGGCAAGGCGACTGTGGTTCGACCTTGTCAGGACGAGTTTGTCTCTTACGTATGATCCTGTAAGCCGCAAAAAATTACTGTTTCGGAATGTGCGTCAATAAATTTGATGCGGGAATATGGAGAGAAGGTCTTGCGATGAGAGTTTGCTTTCGCAAAAGCGATGCTCACAAGTTTTTCCAACTTGGAGTTACAGTAATTTGGATGCAAAGGATTAAGCGCCTATCAAAAAGTCGGCCTGTATAGAGCCGAACCCTTCCCCGATTTCGTCGATGACCCGTTCCGGTTCGTCCGGCGTATATAGTTTGAATTTGAGCCATTCGTATTTCATCTTGCGCCAAAGCGGTTTAATCCGGTTCAATTCGGGGCTGTAAGGCGGCAGAAAATAAAACCGTATCCCTTTTTCTTCCAGGAGGCCCCGCCCCAATACGGTTTCAGTTTTTTGGCGGTGTGAATGGAAGCATCCAAAATCGCCCCACTTTCCAACACCATCTGGCAATTTTGCAGACGAATCATTGATTCGTCCGAATAATACCCATACACATGAGACAAGTGTTAACGGCAATCTTTTTATGCAAACGGGGCCGGGACGATTTGCTTTGCCTGTCCTATGGGATGTGGTAAATGAATTTTTTAATCTTAACAGAGGAATAAAAGCTGGTAATTATACAGAACAGCAGCTTAGAACTCTATTTGGAATAGATGCCCGGAATGATGCTACACAGGTTATTCAGCAATACAATTATGACGATGGTTTGGATAATTACGCTGAGCGAACATACATCTGGAATTCCGGTTCTTACGAAATTGATGATAGTGCTGTGTCTATTGTAGATGCCAATGGTAATCGCCATATTGAACATTTTGCTGTTAAGCCACTTGGAATACTCAATGGTCCCACAGGAGCTAATGGCGGCATCCTCGACAATTTTGATTTTGAAGGTGGTGGGTTAGCCCAAACTGGTAATGCCCCACTTGAAACTTGGGTAGATCCTTCTGGCATTGGAATTAAAGTCAATATTGAAATTACCAATATTACTAACTTTAGAAGTTATACAATCGCCAATTATGCTGCCGACGTGCAAAAATATAACGATTCATTCATTAATACTGCATTGGCAGGTGTTAGGCTATCAACCGAGATGCATGAATTGGCAGAGCGAATATTTGATAATGGGGTGACAAAGTTTCTAGATGCAGACAATAAACCTATCCTGTATGGAACGGATCAGGATGATAGTATTTTTGGAACGCTTTCACGTGCAGGAATTGATAGGAATACTGGTGGCACTAAGACAATCGTTGATATCGGGCGTTTTGATAACCCTGTAAGCGGATGGATACAAAATGGGATTCATTGCATCGGTGGTCCCGGTAATGACAATCTGACAGGAACCGATAACCCTGACAAATTGGTCGGCGGCACCGACGACGACACCCTGGATGGCAACGGCGGTGATGATTACCTCGAAGGCGGCGATGGCTTTGACCTCTACTTTGCCAATGATGGCGACCGTATTTTCGATAGCGATGGCCGAGGTGTGGTGTATTTCAATGGCCAAGAGCTGAAAACAGCGACCAAGCGGCTGATGACGAACGATGATTTTTACCAGGATGCTGCCGGAAATCGCTACTACCATCAGGGGGATGACCTGTTGGTTGTCAGTGGCGATCAAAGCGCTTCCCTCGTTATTGAAAATTTCCAGAACCAGAACCTGGGTATCAAACTCAAGGTGATGGGGGGTTCCTCTCGGGTGTCTTCCTGGCGCGAGGTCACCGAGACCCCGATAACGGACGATATCGACAATGTTTTCAACGTCGCCCAACGCACTCCACCGCCCGACCTTCGTGACCCGTTAACGCTTGATCTGGATGGCGACGGCCTGGAAACGACGGCATTCAGTACCCACCCCATCTACTTCGACCATGACGTCAACGGCATCAAAGAAGGCACCGGCTGGGTATTGCCGGATGATGGTCTGCTGGTATTGGATAGAAACGGCAACGGCGTGATCGATGACGGCACGGAACTGTTCGGCGATCATACGCCTTTGGCGGGTAGCGGCTTTGCGGTCGATGGTTTTGCGGCCATAGCCCAGGAAGATAGCCCTGTAGGTCGGGCAACCGCTTTATCGTTGCCCGAAGCCCATGTGGCGATCATGCTTCGGACTATGGCGCGGGCCTGAAATCTTGTCACCTTTCAATGCATTGGAAAGGTCGGGCACAAAAAGCGCGTGCCCGACCTACACGACTACGTCTTAGCATCCTGAGGTCGGTGATCGAGAGCCAGTGGCAGTTGCTTTAGGGGGTCAAGCATCGCCGCACCGGTTTTGCCTCGTGGAGAGTCTGCCGACTCGGCCGTTTGGCCCATTGAGACTGTCGTAATGACTTGAGCGTGCAGTATTTTGCGGATCGAGCCGGGTAGCCGAGCAGCCGTTACCCCTGAGCGGGACGGGATTTATAACCCCGTTCCCCACGTTTGAAGACCTACCGCCAGCATAAAATCATCGTCTGTATTTGCGCGGTGCTAAACGTTACGGATGGGATAACTATCCCGTCCGGCACCGGTATCTTACGGGTTCAACCCCGTAGGGTACGCTGTGCGTACCTCTCGACATAGAGGGTACGCACAGCGTACCCTACGGGGGGCTGGACTTAACGATGGCACCTTTCAGAAGGTGAGGAGCTTCCCTACACGCGATATGAAAATGCTCTAGCCAGCATTCTATGAGGTTATGAGAAACTGAATAAATGTTAAGGCCAACATATGAAACTACACTTTGGCGCAGGCGTAGGTTAAAATTCGACCGGATGCGTATCATTCCCATCAATTTAAGGGTATTTTTTATTACATGACTGTTCTGAGCGATTTTTTGCCTTACATCGTTTTTGTGGTCGGGTTGATGGTCGGCAGTTTTTTAAACGTGGTGATCTATCGCCTGCCGATCATGATGTACGGAGGCTGGCGCAAGGAATGCATCGAATTTTTGGAGCTGGCGCCGGAGGCCGTGCCGCTTCCGCAAAGCGGCCGCCCTATTTCTTTAACCGAAGAAGAGCCTTTCAATCTGGCGCTTCCCTTGTCGCGCTGTCCGTCCTGTAAGGCGCCGATCAAGCCTTATCAAAATATTCCGGTATTGAGCTACCTGTTTTTAAAAGGCAAATGCGCGCACTGCGGTGCCCGGATTTCCGGGCGTTATCCCGCGATCGAACTGTTGACCGCGGTGCTCTCCGCCGCAGTCGCCTGGCATTTCGGCTATACTCTGCAAACCTTGTTTGCACTGTTGTTGACCTGGTCGCTGATCGCCTTGACTTTTATCGACATCGACCATCACCTGCTGCCCGACTCGATTACCCTACCGATGCTGTGGAGCGGGCTGATCCTGAGTTTGGGCGGGGTTTTCACCGATGCGCATTCCAGCATTGTCGGCGCGGCAGCCGGCTATGGTTCGCTTTGGCTGGTATACCACTTGTTCAAGCTGGCTACCGGCAAGGAAGGGATGGGCTTTGGGGATTTCAAGCTGCTGGCGCTGTTCGGTGCCTGGCTCGGATGGCAGAGTCTGCCGTTGATCGTTTTGCTGTCCACGCTGACCGGAGCGGTTTTGGGCGTTGCCTCGATCGTTTTCGCCAAGCGCGACCATGCCGCACCGATTCCTTTCGGCCCTTATCTGGCGTTTGCCGGCTGGATTGCGCTGATCTGGGGGGAATCGATCAACCGGCTTTATCTTGCCTCGATCGGTTTTTGAGCGTTTTAACCGATGCTGAAAGTGGGTTTGACAGGGGGGATTGGCTGCGGCAAAACGACGGTTTCCAATCTGTTTGCGGAGATGGGCGTTCCGATCCTGGATGCCGACCAGACCGCCCGCGAACTGACCGAGAAAGGGCAGCCCGCGCTGGATCGGATTCGCGAGGCATTCGGCCAGCAGGTCTTTAACCCGGACGGTTCCCTGAACCGCCTGCAATTGAAAAAACTGATTTTTTCCGATGACCGCAAAAAACGGCAGCTCGAAGCGATCCTGCATCCGATGATTCTGGCCGCCTTGGCCGCGAAAGCCGAACGGCTCGACGTCCCGTATTGCATTCTGAGCATCCCGTTGTTGTTCGAATCCAAGCTGGAACCGCTCGTCGACCGGATCCTGGTGGTCGATTGCCCGCTCGAACTCCAGATCGAACGCATCAGCCGACGGGACAAGTTAGACTTCAAAGTCATCCGTTCGATCATCGGCAGCCAGGTTTCACGGGACTATCGGCGAAAGCATGCGGACGATCTTTTGGACAACTCACAGGCCGACAATCCACTTGCAGAACAAGTCAAAAAACTGCACAATTTATACATTTCTTTAAGTCCCTGTCAGCATAAACTTACCTGTGACCAACAAAATCACTTATGAATTTCCTCTCAACGAACGCATCCGGGTTTTCATCAGGCTGGAACAACTTTTCGAACAATTCAATCATTTTCTGAACGGCGCCTCCGTTTGGGACAAACGCGCCGCACTGAACGTATTGCTCGACATCATGACGATTTTCAGCCGCAACGATTTGAAATCGGAACTGCTTAAAGAACTGGACCGCAATGGCAAGGCCCTGAACAGGATTGCCCATAGTCAGGGCGTAGACGCGGAAAAACTGAACCAACTGCTCGGCGAGGTGAGCCAAACCAGCAAGAAACTTTACGCGTCAAGCGGCAAGATCGGAATTCATGTGCTGGAGAGCGATCTGTTTCAAAGCATCGCCCAGCGCAGTTCGATCCCCGGCGGTACCTGTTCTTTCGATCTGCCGGAGTTTCATTATTGGCTTGAACAGGAGGAACCGATCCGCCTGAGAGATCTCCAGCAATGGAGCAGTCCTTTCAACGATATCAGAAACGCGATCGACCTGATCCTGAATCTGATCCGCAACAGCAGCGACGAAACCCGGGAAATCGCCAAAGCCGGTTTTTTTCAAATTTCCCTGGACCGCAGCCAGCCTTACCAGCTGATAAAAGTCAGCCTGGACAAATCGTTGCGCTATTTTGCCGAAATCAGCGGCGGCAAGCACCGCTGCACCGTGCGTTTCATGGTGCCTTCCCACGACGAAAAACGCCCCCTGCAAAGCAGCGACGACGTATCTTTCACTTTATCCTGTTGCCAATTTTAATGCCGGAGAAACAGGTTGCATTGAAAGTCAAATGCCCCGTCTGCCAGCGTCCGCTGGAATGGACGGCGGACTATCCGTTCCGGCCGTTCTGTTCCGAACGCTGCAAATTGATCGATCTCGGCGCCTGGGCGGCCGAAGAAAACCGGATTTCCGAAGAGCTTCCCGATTCGGGCGACACGGAAGACGGTCTTCCGTATCACTGATCCGTTGCCGAGCCGCTAGAGTATTCGAAGACCTACCGCCAGCATAAAATCATCGTCTGTGTTCGCTCGATGCTAAACGTTACGGACGGGATAAATATTCCGTCCGGCATCGGTATCTTACGGGTTCAGCCCGTAGGGTACGCACGGCGTACCCTACGGGGGTAACGGCAGGGCACCCTTCAGATTGGTGAGGACTTCCCTCACGCGATATAAAAATGCTCTAGATAGTGTCGTCATAAGATAGCTGTCCACAGGGTGATGCACCGGATCTGCACAGCGGCCAGGAACGATGCGGTGTTCTTGGCATAGCGTGTGGCAATACCTCGCCAGCGCTTGAGGTGCAAGAACGCGTTTTCTACTAAATGCCGCAGTTTGTACAGGTCGCGATCGTAGTCGCGGGGTTGTTTTCGATTGCGGCGTGGCGGAATGACCACCGTCATCTGATTTGCTTCGGCTTGGGCTACGATAGCATCGCTATCGTAGCCTTTGTCCGCCAATAAGTACTGAGCATCCACGCCTTCGATCAAGGCTGAAGCCTGCGAACAATCTGCTGTGGTACCTGCTGTAATAAGGATTCTGACCGGCATACCATGCGCATCCACGGCCAGATGTATCTTACTGTTGAGCCCCCTTTTGTGACCGCCATGCCCTGATTGCCGCCTTGCGCGCCGGTCGCATGCGGATGGACTTTGATGTGGCTGGCATCAATCATCAACCATTCATAGTCGGGTTCGGTGACCAACTGTTCCAACAGGGCTTCCCAGACGCCGTGATCTCGCCAACGGCAAAACCGGCGATGGGTGTTCTTCCAATCGCCATAGTCAGGTGGCAGGTCGCGCCATGGCGCACCGGTACGCAAAATCCAGAAGACCGCATTGATAAACAAGCGGTTGTCTCGCGCTTTTCCGCCCCAGGCCCCGGCACGGCCGGGCAGATGGGGTTCCAGTAAGCTCCAAACCGTATCGGAAATGTCATGGCGGCGGTGGGCAGGTTGGGACATGGCTCTTTAATCTCATCAGCAACGACAATCTCCGTATTATACCTGACAAAGACTTATCTTGTGACGACACTATCTAGCCTAGAAACGCGCTGATGCCGGCAATGCCCTGCGCGCCGGCATCGCGGGCGGCGCTTAAATCTTTTTTCGTCAAACCGCCCAGCGCATACACGGGGATATTGCTCCCTTCGGCGAGCGCGGCAAACCGCTTCCATCCCAATGCAGCCGTTTCGGGGTGGGTAAGGGTCGGCAGCACGGGGGCCAGAACCGCGAAGTCGGCGCCGATCTTTTGGGCATGTTCGAGTTCTTGCAGGTTATGGCACGAGGCGCCGATCCAGCGGTAACCGGAAGGCCGTTCGCTTAAAGCGAGCAAGTCGCGGGCGGTCAGGTGCAGGCCGTGAGTGCGATGCTGCCCGAAATCCACGGCGGAATTGATCAGCAGCGCGGCGCCATGCTTCGAGCATAGCGGAGACGCGATTGCCAGGAATTCGTCAATCCGGTCGTGCGGCGAAGTTTTCAGGCGCGCCTGGATCAGATCGATCCCTTGCGCCAGTAGTTTATGCAGATCCTCCATCGGATTGCTGCTGACCTGATCGTCGAGGATGGCATAAAAAGGCGGGAGCTGGGCGGCGGCGATGATCGGCCGGTTGGCGGCCGGAAAGGCGAACCGATTCAATTCGTTCGGTTCGACCCAGCGGATCGGCTGCTCCTGGCATCCTTTCGCCGTGCCGGAAAATCGGTCGACCAGAAACACCCGCAAGGTCACGTCCCGGTCGGGATAACGGTGATGGATCGTGATCAGCGGTGCTGCAGAAAGGGTGTCGATATCCAGTTCTTCCTTGAGTTCTCTGAATAGCGCCTGTTCCGGCGTTTCTCCGGCTTCGATCTTGCCGCCCGGAAATTCCCACAGCCCGCCCTGATGCAACGATTCGTCGCGGCGGGCGATCAATATCCTGCCGTCCGCGTTTTTGATTACGCCGGCCGCGACCTGCAGGAACTTTTGCGCTGTCGTTCGAAAATGATTCACCTGGGTTTCCGCTCCGGATCAGGTCCGATATTCCGCATTGATCTTGACGTAGTCGTAGGAAAAATCGCAGGTCAAGACTTCCTGACGGGCATCGCCCCGGCCGAGTTTGACCGTTACGCGGATTTCCTCGCGGTCCATCACTGCCTGTCCCGCTTCTTCGGTATAATCGTCGGCGCGCCCGCCTTCCCGCACGATGCAGACGTCGTTCAGGAAAATCCGGATGTTTTCCAGCACCATGTTGTCCACGCCGGCGCGCCCGACCGCCGCCAGGATGCGCCCCCAGTTCGGATCGCTCGCGAAAAAAGCGGTCTTGACCAACGGCGAATGCGCGATCGTTTTCGCAACGCGGACCGCTTCTTCGTCGCTTTGCGCTTCTTCGACCACGATCCGCATCAGTTTGGTGGCGCCTTCGCCGTCGCGGACGATCGCTTCGGCCAGACTTTTGCAGACCTCCAGCAGCGCCTCGGCGAAGCCGGTGTAATGTTCGGAGTCCGGCAGGATTTCCGGCGCCTCCGAAAGCCCGCTGGCCATCACGACCAGCGCGTCGTTGGTCGAGGTGTCGCCGTCGACGGTGATCCGGTTGAAGGACAGTTCGGCGGCGCGTGCCAGGCATTGCTGCAATAAGTCTCGGCCGATTTTCGCATCGGTCGCGATGAACGACAGCATTGTCGCCATGTTCGGCTGGATCATGCCCGCGCCTTTGGCGATACCGTTGAAAGTGATCGTCCGGCCATCGAGTTCGAGCGTTTTCGTGACGCCTTTCGGAAAGGTGTCGGTCGTCATGATCGCGCGGGCGGCCTTGTCCCAGTGGCCGGAATGCAGATTGCGCACAGCCTCGGGGAGCGCGGCGGCGATCTTGTCGATCGGCAGCGGCATGCCGATCACCCCGGTCGAAAAGGGCAGCACCCGTTCGGTCGAGCCGCCGGTCAGCCGTGCCAACTCTTCGCATGTCGCGAACGCATCCTGAAGCCCTTGTTTGCCGGTGCCCGCGTTCGCGTTGCCCGAATTGATCAGCAGCCAGCGCGGCGCGGCCGTCAAATGTTGTCTGGCGATCAGCACCGGGGCGGCGCAGAAGGCGTTCTGCGTAAAAACGGCCGCGCAGCTGCCGTGTTCGGCCATTTCGAATACCAAAAGATCGTCCCGGACGTTTTGCTTGATGCCGGCACACGCGGTGCCCAAACGAATGCCCGGAATTTCCGGCATGATCGGAAAATCGCAGCGACCTACCGCCATCGTGGATTCCTCATAAATTCAACGTGAAAAAGTGGGATAAAAAGTGAGTGTAGGGCGGTTTCGCGTCAGCAAACCGCCTAGAACATTTTCGTTTCGGGTTTACGTTCATAAGCCATGCCGCTAAGTTAAGGGAAACTCGTCATTCCGGCAAGGATTGCCGGACGACTGCAGGGATGCAGGAGATAGAGCAACGCAGGGAGCGGTTGCCGAATCCAGAAGCCAAGGATGGCGGGTTCTCATACATCCCTGTCATCTGGATCTCGGCACAAATCTGTCTGGAACAGATTTGCATTGACCCGAAGGGGGCCAGGCAGGAAAGCCTGGCATGAATCCCTGCCGAGATGACGGCTTGACTTAACGGTATTGTGCCCCTACACGCGAGATGAAAATGCTCTAGTCGGATTGGCGGATTGCCTGACGGCGAATCCGCCCTACACCGCTCCGCCGACTTCGATCACGATCACATATTCGTGATCGCCGCTGCGCGTTTCGAGCACGGTATGGCCGTGAATCCGGCACCAAGCCGGAATGTCCTGCATGACGCCGGGGTCGGTGCAGATGACTTCCAAACGGGCGCCGGGGCGCATTTCTTTGATCTTGTTCTGGGTGCGGATCACCGGCAGCGGGCATAACAGCCGCCGCGCGTTCAGGATTTCCCGAGTCATAGGTACCATTCCTGCGGCAGTTCTTTCGCAAACGGTTTGACCTGGATCGTCCGCTCCGCGCCGTCCTTGTCTGTGATCTTCACGTCGACCTGTTCGGCTTTGCGGCCCTGGCCGTAGCGTGCGGTAATGCCGGCCGCGAGATACAAATCCTCGGCGGACGGCGTGCCGTCGATCAACACCAGCGGGCCGTTATGGCTGGTGGCTGCCATGCTGACGAATTCTTTCCGGTAGCCCTGCAGGAAGCGGCCTTCGCCTTCCTCGCGCGCGACGATCAGTTTGAAATGCGGAGCAGGACGGATATGGCGGCCGACTTTCAGCAGCATCACGTCGTCGAGCTCGTAATCCTTGTGCCCGTGCGCCTGCCACAAATCGGTCAGTTTCGCCGAATAGTTCTTGTCGGTCAAAAAGCAGCAGCCGCCGGCCGGCTGCGAATACTCGCGAAAACCATAGCGTGCGGCCATTTCCATTTGCGGCTTGCGTGAGCGGCCGCTAAAGTCGTGCAGTTTTTCACGGTCGACCCAGCCTTCGCGCTCGGGCAGCGTCGGCGCCAGGTTTTTTGCGCACAGGGGCCGGAGCAGCAAATCATCGGCGCCCGATTCGCGGGCCACCACCGGCATCGTATCCTTGCGCTGCGACATTGGCCGTTGGCCGATCACTTCGCCGGTGATGATGAAGTCGAAACCGTTTTCGGCGATCCATTGCCTGGCCTTGTTGACCATGAAGATCTTGCAGTCCAGGCAGGGGTTCAGATGCGCGCCGTAGCCGTGCTTCGGGTTGATCAGCACGTTCTTGTATTCTTCGATCACGTCGACGATGTGCAGCTTGATGCCGAGCTGTTCGGCCACCCAGAGCGAATTGTTGCGCTTCGGTTTGGCGCGGTCTTTTTCGCGGATCGCATGGGTATGGCCTTCCACGCAAAAACCGGTGAAGAAATTGATGCCTTCGACATGGATGCCTTGATCCATCACCGTTTTCGCGGCCAGCATCGAATCCAGGCCGCCGGAAATCAGCGCGACGGCTTTGCGTTGTATGTTCATCTCGGGTAAATCAAAAAAGCGGCTATTATAACCGGTAATTTTTCAAGTTGGCTTCACTTCTCTACGGGTTGACCTAAACTGAATGCGAATCAGAACCCAACTTGTGATCGATAGAAGACGATGGAATTCAATGATTATTTAAGAATACTGGTGCAGCACGACGGTTCCGATCTTTACCTGACGACCGATGCGCCGCCTGCCGCGAAATTCCAGGGTGCGTTGAAGCCTCTGGAGAATATCAAACTGACCAAGGAGCGGATCAGGGAAATCGCTTACGGTTTGATGGACGAAGACCAGCAGAAAGCCTTCGAACATCAGCCCGAGCTGAATCTGGCGCTGTCGGAGCCCGGCATCGGCCGTTTCCGGGTCAATATTTTCAAGCAGCGCAACTGCTTCGCGCTGGTGATCCGCAACATCAAGGTCGACATTCCGAATGCGGATAAACTGGGGCTGCCGGAAGTCCTGAAAAAAGTGATCATGGAAAAGCGCGGCCTGATTCTGTTCGTCGGCGGCACCGGTTCCGGCAAATCGACTTCGCTGGCCGCGTTGATCGACCACCGCAACGCCAATTCGTCGGGCCATATCATCACGATCGAGGACCCGATCGAATACATCCATCCGCATAAAAAATCGCTGGTCAACCAGCGCGAGGTCGGCGTCGATACGCTGAGCTATGAAGATGCGCTGAAAAACACGCTGCGCCAGGCGCCTGACGTAATTCTGATCGGCGAAATCCGTAGCCAGGAAACGATGGAGCACGCGCTGGCTTTCGCCGAAACCGGCCATCTGTGTCTGTCCACGCTGCATGCGAACAACGCGAATCAGGCATTGGACCGGATCATCAATTTCTTCCCGAAGAACGCCGGAACCAGTTGCTGCTCGACCTGTCGCTGAATCTGAAAGCCTTCGTTTCGCAGCGCCTGGTGCCGACCGTCGACGGCAAACGCACCGCCGCGATCGAGATTCTGCTGGGGACGCAACTGGTTCGCGACCTGATTCAAAAAGGCGATATCCACAGCATCAAGGAAGCGATGGAAAAATCCGAAAATGTCGGGATGCAGACTTTCGATAGCCATTTGCTGCGCCTTTACAAATCGGGGGTGATCTCGCTGGAGGAGGCGCTGCAGAATTCCGATTCGCCTAACAATCTGAAACTGAAGATCAACCTGAGCGAAGGCAAGGGCTCGGCGACGGCCAAAACCGGCGATACGGCGAAACAAGGCGGCGGGCTTGGCTCCCTGTCGCTGCAGGAGATCAAGAAAGAGGACGAAGAGGAAGAGGGCACCTAAAACAAGGCTTCGGACAACAGCGCCGCGTTGCCCCCGATCGCCGCGCTGTTGATCGTGACCGTCTGTTCGGAAGCCAGTCGGCGCAGATAATCCGGGCCGCCGGCTTTCGGGCCGGTTCCGGACAATCCCATCCCGCCGAACGGCTGTACACCGACCACCGCGCCGATCATGTTTCGATTGATATAGATATTGCCGACCCGCGCCCTTTCGACGATGAACCGGATATGGCTCTGGATCCGGCTTTGGATGCCCAGGGTCAGGCCGTAGCCGGTTCCGTTGATTTGCTCGATGACTTCGGCTAATTTGTTCGCGCGATAGCGTACCAAATGGAGGACAGGGCCGAACACTTCCTGTTCGAGCCGGCCGATATGGTCGATTTCGATCAGCGTCGGCGGAAAGAAGCTGCCATGTTTCAATTCGGGGGATAAGGGCGTCTGATACAGAACGTTCGCCTGGCGCCGCATCTTTTCGACATGACTTGCCAGTTGATTTGCGGCCTGGGCATTGATCACCGGCCCGATGTCGGTCGCCAGAAGCCCCGGATCGCCGACGTTCAACTCTTGCATCGCGCCGGTCAAAAGCCCGATCACCCGATCCGCGATTTCTTCCTGCATATACAGGACCCGCAGCGCGGAACACCGCTGCCCCGCGCTGTTGAAGGCTGACAGGAGCGCGTCCATCACCAGTTGCTCTATATGGGCCGAACTGTCCGCTATCATCGCGTTTTGGCCGCCGGTTTCGGCGATCAGCGGCACGATCGCAGGCTGATGCTGTGCAAGCGTCCGGTTGATCGAGCGTGCGGTGGCGGTGGAGCCGGTAAAGACGACGCCGCCGAGGCCCGGAACGGTCAATAAATGGCTGCCGATCAGGCCGCCCTCGGCCGGCAGGAATTGCAGGACTTCGGCCGGGATGCCGGCCTGATGCATAAGCCGGATGCAGCGCATCGCGGTCAAGGAAGTCTGCGCGGCGGGCTTGGCGATCACCGTATTGCCGGCGGCCAGCGCCCCGGCGATCTGGCCGAGAAAAATCGCGATCGGGAAATTCCACGGACTGATGCAGACCACCGCGCCGCGCCCGGTTTGCGACAGGTAATTTTCTTCGCCGGTGGGGCCCGGCATCCGCGCCGGCTTTCCGAACAGTTGATCGGCCTCGGCCGCATAATAGCGGCAGAAATCGACCGCTTCGCGCACTTCGTCCAGCGCGTCCCGGATCGAGCGGCCGCCTTCTCGGACGCACAGCGAAACCAGTTCGAGCCGGTGCGCTTCCAATAGCCCGGCCGCTCGGTTCAGATAGGCGATCCGTTCGGCGACCGGAACCTGCCGCCATTCTGGAAAAGCCTGCAAGGCGGAGGCGCCGGCCTTGCCGATTGTTTCCGGGCCTGCGTAAGTTACTTCGCCGATTTGCAGGCGTCGATCGCAGGGATTGAATACCGGCTGTTTGGAGCCATGGCCGGGCCTGCCGTCGATCAGCGGATGCGCTTCCCATACTCGTTCGGCCAGCGCATCGAACTCGACTTGAAGCTGCTCGGCGATCCGGGAATCGCTGAGATTGATTCCGGCCGAATTCAGGCGTTCCGGTCCGAAAAGGCCGGCCGGCCGAGCTATCCGTAGGGTCGCCTCCCGCAATTTAACGAGCGGATCCTCGACGATCTGTTCCAGGCCGATGGCGGGGTTTTCGACCCGGTTCAGGAACGAGGTGTTGGCCCCGTTTTCGAGCAGGCGCCGGACCAGATACGGCAGCAGATCGTCGAAATTGCCGACCGGCGCGTAAATCCTGCAGGGTCGTGGATAATGTTTCGCCAGTTCCGCATAAAACGCTTCGCCCATCCCATGCAGCCGCTGAAATTCGAAATCCGCATCCGGTTTCGCCATCGTCAGAATCGCGGCGGCGGTCTGGGCGTTATGGGTGGCGAATTGCGGGTAAAACGCTTCGGGACGAGCGAGCATCGCTTCCGCGCAGGCCAGGTAAGAGACATCGGTCGCGCTTTTGCGGGTAAACACCGGATAGCCTTCAAGGCCGAGTTCCTGCGCGCGTTTGATTTCGCCGTCCCAGTAGGCGCCCTTGACCAGTCTGAGCGGAATCCGGCGCCGCTGCCTGCCTGCCAGCGCGGCCAGCCAGCGAATCACGGGCAGCGCGCGTTTTTGATACGCCTGCACGGCCAGCCCGAAGCCCTCCCATCCTTCAAGGCCGGGTTGGGCGAATACCCACGCGAAAATATCCAGCGACATGTCCAGCCGTTCCGATTCTTCCGCATCGACGGTCAGGCCGATATTCGCGGCGCGCGCCAGCCGGCTCAAATCGAGCAGCTTGCGGTTCAGTTC
Source organism: Methylomicrobium agile (assembly GCF_000733855.1). Classification (NCBI taxonomy): domain Bacteria; kingdom Pseudomonadati; phylum Pseudomonadota; class Gammaproteobacteria; order Methylococcales; family Methylococcaceae; genus Methylomicrobium; species Methylomicrobium agile. The sequence goes on along the minus strand of NZ_JPOJ01000001.1, from coordinate 4,312,485 downwards.
GCCGACCGCACGTTGTTCTTGTAGGGGTTCGTAGCGGGGGCAGAGCGCCGACAATTTGACCGATATGCCGGAATTTACGAGAGGATCGTTAAACGCTGCAATTTCGGCCAGCTGTTCGATCGCCTGCCGGTAGGACTCAAAGTAGCGCTCGGCATCCGCCGCCGTCAATGCCGCCTCCCCAAGCATGTCGAACGAATAGCGCGCACCGGGCTCTGCAGCCAACTTTTCCACGGCACCTTCGATCGTTTCATCGAACACGAACTGGTCTGCGAGAAACTGCATCCCTTGTTTGACCGCAGTGCGGATCAACGGCGCGCTCAGTTTTCCCAGCCAGTCGCCGCCGTCCTCCGGACTTTCGATCCTTCCGGTTATCGACAGGGCGCCATTCAGCAATTTGACCAGCAGCGTATCGTGCGTTGCCCGGTGCCGGCCCCAATCCACCGAGCTTAATTTGTCCCGCAGGAAGGTGTCCTGGGTGGCGGAATCGGGGATACGCAGCAAGGCTTCGGCAATCTCCATTAGCACGATGCCCTCTTGAGTGTTCAATTGATATTCATGCAGCAGCGTATTGACCAGGGATGGGCGGCCGCTTCTTTCGGTTCGGACCGCGGCGACGAGCTCGCCCGCCAATCGGGCGGAGACGGATGGATCATAGTTTTTTAAACTTTCGGCAAGCGACGCCGCTAGCCGCTCTTCATCGGCCAGATAAGCTTCGTCAATGGCGGCGCGCAGGGTAGGTAAAGGATCGGCGTTCATTTTGAGTTGAATCGGACGGGCATGAATTTTGGAAGCTGTGGGAATGAAAAATTTCTGATTCGGACTATCATGTACACCTTTCCCACAACTTGCAACCGTTAGAGTAAAGCTCATGGAAATGTATCCGAAAAAAACTTGTTCGATCGATCGGCTGGTGACCCATCCGAAACTTGTCGAGGCCGCTAAAACCGGCATCAAAACCCAGCAGCGGCGGGACGGCGTGTACGGCTGGCCGGGAGAAACTTTTACCCTGGACGGCCGGGAGTTCGTGATGACCGATCTGGTCCGTCAACGCCTGGGCGATCTGACCGATCAGGACGCCCGGGCGGAAGGTTTTCCGGACCTGGAAACTTATAAAGGGTTGCTCATCCGAATGCATCCCGGCATGGAGTGGAACCCGGACAGCTTGATTTGGGTACACAGTTTCGCCGCACTGGCAGACGCTTGAGGAGTGCGTATTATCAGCTTTGCTGACGATCAGGAATAACACATTACCCGGTTGCGCCCGGCCTGCTTTCCCCGATAGAGCGCAATATCCGCCAATTTGATGCTTTTCTCTATCGGGTGTTCCGTTCGATGTTCGCAAAGACCGATCGTCAGGGTCACCGAATAGTCTTTACTGTCTATCTGGAAAACGTGTTCGGCCACTGTTCCGCAGATTTTTTCGGCCAGCACCCGTGCTCCGTCGAGGTCCGTGTGCGGCAACAACAGCAGGAATTCCTCTCCGCCCCAGCGGGCAAGCGTATCGCCCTTGCGCAACTGCCGTTTGACGAATTCGGCAACTTCTCTGAGAACCTGGTCGCCCGTCCCATGCCCATAGTTATCGTTGATTTTTTTGAAATGGTCGATGTCGACGAACGCGACCGACAGCGCGGTCTGTTCTCTCTCCGCCAATTTTCCTTGTTGAAGCAGAAAATCGAGCATTCGGCGCCGATTGTACAGACCGGTCAACGGATCGGTATGAGCCTGCTTTTCGAGCTCCTGCTCCAGGTAAATCGATGCCAGGCGGAAGTAGTAGCTGATCACGCCCTGCGCGGTAAACGCAATCACGATATTGGCGCGGCCGAACAGTTTGACCAGATTGTCCGGAAGGGAGGGATTGGGCGGATGATCGGAGGTATAGATGCTGAGCAGCAGAAATTCCATGCAAAACGCGATCGAAATGAATATGATCGCTTTTCCCTCGAATCGGTTATTGAACAAGGTGAACGGGACGGCGGCGAACAGGTAATACTGAAAACCTGCTTGCCAGCCTACCGTTGGCACGACAAGCAGGGTATGCGAAATCACTTCGACCGTCATCAGCAGGATGGCCGTATTGTAACGGCCTTGGTGATTCACTGACCACGCGCCGATCCAAAGGACCGAACCGGCGATGTTCAAAAAAGCCAATCCGGGGAAGCCGAGGCAGTAAAACACCGGTATGAGGGCCAGATGAACCAGAATGCCGATATAGCCGACCGAATTGATCACCATAAAAATACGGTAATTATGCCGGCTATGGCTACCGTTTCCCGCAATCCTGTTCATGCCGCCTCTACCTTTATGCCCGAAAAGCTTCGCCGATGACAAACGCGAAGCTCTCATCCAGCAGATTGATTTCGAATGACGGGGTTAATGTGGGGTTATCTTAAGTTGCCTATAATCCTTGTGCAAGTTTAAAATGTAATAACCATTAAATAGTTAAGGTTAATTTTCTAGCCAGTCTTGCGGCTTCAAATACTGGTCGTAAAGTACCGCTTCCTGGCTGCCGGGTTCGGGCCGCCAATTGTAGCGCCAGTGCGCCACCGGAGGCATCGACATCAAAATCGATTCGGTCCGTCCGCCCGACTGCAGGCCGAACAGCGTGCCCCGGTCGTAGACCAGGTTGAATTCGACATAGCGCCCGCGCCGGTAGAGTTGGAATTCGCGCTCCCGCTCGCCGTAAGGTGTTGACTTGCGCTTCTGCACGATCGGCAGATAGGCCGGAAGATAATGGTTGCCGACGCTTTGCATGAATGCGAACGAACGATCGAAACCCCCTTCGTTCAGATCGTCGAAAAACAGCCCTCCGGCGCCACGGGTTTCGTTGCGGTGCTTCAGGTAGAAATACTCGTCGCACCATTTCTTATAAGCGGGATACACCGTTTCTCCGAACGGCTCGCAAGCGGCTTTGGCTGTTTGGTGCCAATGGATCACGTCTTCCCGGAACGGATAAAAAGGCGTCAGATCGAAGCCGCCGCCGAACCACCACACGTCCGGTTCTCCAGCCTTTTCGGCAATCAAAAAACGCACGTTCGCATGCGAGGTCGGTACATAAGGATTGTTCGGATGAATGACCAAGGAGACGCCCATTGCTTGAAACTGCCGATCGGCCAGTTCCGGGCGCTTGGCCGTGGCCGACGGCGGCAGCTTGAAGCCGGAGACATGCGAGAAATTGACGCCGCCCTGTTCGAAAACGGAACCGCCTGCCAGGACCCTCGTTCTGCCTCCGCCGCCTTCGGCACGCTCCCAAAGATCCTCGGCAAAGTGCGCGGCGCCATCCTCTTCCTGCTCAAGCGCGGCGCAGATTCGATCCTGGAGGTTTAGCAAATAGTCTTTTACGGCTTCAATTCGGCGAATTTTCATGCTTATTTTTAGGGTAGGACGAGGTGAATTACGGCTGACAGGTTATCGTACTCAGAAAACGGACACTATCTAGTGAATATGTTATATTATCACAATTTTGTTAAGTCCATTCGCCCTCTCATGCGCTCGTCTTCTTCCTCATCCGCCCATGCCTCGGCAAAACACGATCATACTCAATGCGTCAGCGCCGCCCTGGACACCGCCGAGCAGCTTTGCGTGGTGCGCGGCGTGCAATTGACGCCGATCCGCCTGCAGGTTTTGAAACTGATCTGGGAAAGCCACCAAGCGGTCAAAGCGTATGAGCTGCTGGACCGCCTGAAGCCTTTGAAGCAGGAAGCCAAACCGGCGACGATTTACCGGGCGCTCGATTTTTTGATCGAACAGGGACTGATCCACCGGATCGAAAGCCTGAATGCGTTTATCGGCTGTCATTATTCCGGCCAGCAGCACGAGCAATTATTGCTGATCTGCAAAGAGTGCCACGAAGTCGAAGAGCGCTCCGCGCCCGCGGTGATGGACGCGCTGTCGTCCGAAATCGATCAGGCCGGCTTCATCGCCCACAGCAAAGCGATCGAAATTCACGGAATCTGCGCCAAGTGCTCTAAAGAGACGGAGGCGCAGGGATAGATTACAGACTCGCTTCCGCTTCTTTCGCGATGAACCGGAACTTGTGGGACCGATTGATGGAATCATTCGGGCGGAAGCCAAAGAAAGACATGTTTTTGACGGCGATTGAAAAAGATTCCGAAGCGATTATATTGCTGCACGGACTGAAACGCACCCGCCGCAGCATGGAAAAGGCGGGCAGGCTGCTGGCGGATTTCGGTTACAAAATCGTCAATCTCGACTATCCGTCCACCCGGCAGGCCGTGGAGCCGCTGGCGCTGGCGTGTATCGGGCGGGCGGTGCGGGAATGCGAGGCCGCCGGAGTCGGCAAGATTCATTTCCTGACCCATTCGATGGGCGGGATATTGGTTCGCTACTACCTGTCGGTCGAGCCGATCGAGAAGCTGGGGCGGGTAGTGATGCTGGCGCCGCCGAACGGGGGCAGCGAGATTGTCGATAAACTGGGCGGCTGGCGGCTGTTCTATCTGCTCAATGGTCCGGCCGGGCTACAGCTCGGCACGGGGTATGACAGCCTGCCGAACCGGCTCGGCAGAGTCGATTTCGAAGTCGGCGTGATCGCCGGCGACAGAACGGTCAATCCTTTGCTGTCGCTGCTGTTTCGGGATTCGAACGACGGCAAGGTGGCGGTCGGCCGGACGCAGGTCGAAGGAATGCGCGATTTTATCGTGCTGCCTTATTCCCACACCTTCATCATGTGGCGCGACCCGGTTATCCGCCAGGCGTTGCATTTCATACAGCATGGGCGCTTTGTCAAATAAGCCGCTTGTTAATGAACGGTAATCCGGCTGGCTTGCGCCAACTGGAGTTGTTCTGTCAGGCGGGCCGTCGTTTTCATCTGCTTGTAGATGCGCATTACCTTGTCGGGATAGCGCGAGCCTTTGCTCAGGCTTCCGTTATAACGCAGCAAGGTACGCCGGATATTGCCGTTGCTGACGTCTTTGTACTGCGCCAGGATATGGCTGCCGAGCGAAATATTTTTACGCGGATCGTACAAAGCGGGCAGGCCGCCGAGCCTTTTGACTTTTTTCGGATGAGCCTTGGCCAGAACCTGCATCAGGCCGCGCGCACCGGCCGGACTGACCGCCTTTTCCTTGAATTTCGACTCGACCGCGATTACGGCCAGGATCAACTCGGGCTGCAGCCCTTGTTTCAAACCGTTCCGGAACGCTTCGGAAACGATCGTTGCCGCCTTGTTTTCGGAAATTTTGAAGCGTTCCTTGATGTATCCTGACAATGCCTTGATTTTTAAATTATTCGGATCGATGTTGATCGCTTCTTTCGGAAATTCATGAGCGTCGTTCGCGTCGATTTTTAGGGTTGGTGCAACGATCCGCGAAGGTTGTTGAGTAAGACCTGCGCCGATCAGAAACAGCATCGGGATGGTAACGGTATCGTGGTAAGCGCGCTTCAGCAAGATTTGAGTTCGCATATTCGGCCTCTTGGTTTTAAGGATGCCGTCTCAGCGCCACACCGCTGGACAGCCTCCGGATTGAACGGCAATATCAAGCAAAAGAGTCATGACAATTACTTGAAAAATAAGAAAAAAATAAGTTTCGATAACAGGCTCGCCGGGTTCTCAGGACGAGGCAGCTTATCGCATTACGGTGGCCGGTGCAAACTTCCGAGCCCTGTTCGTGCGGTGAGAAAGAGCAGGGTCGGATTCAATCACGGTATAGAATTGGCATAAAAATTGTCTGTCAAATTATTAAATTTTAAGTACTTATTTTTTAACCGGGCGATACGAATAGGTGTTGGCGAGCCTCTATTCAAAGGGGATAAAATCGGCGCAAAATCACCGCATCCACCGGCAACGACGACCATGCACGTCTCGGAATCGTGCTTTCCGGGCGCGTTTTCCAGTTTTTTTGCCAGATTTCGTCCAGATCGCGACGAATTTCGATAATTTCCAGCATTTTCATTCGCTCATCGGCCGGCAGCACAAATCCAAACTCGGCCTCTTCGGAGCCAAGCCCGTGGAATTCGATAAATTCAAGCGGCGAACCGGAAGCATCTTTTTGATAAATCAATTGACTGTCGGCATAAATTTGAACCGCCTCGTCAAGATTTGGGGACTTTAAGCGGATCAGCGGAGCATCGCGCCGCGACCGAATACGGACGTCCAGATAGTTTTTTTCCTTCAGGAGACGTTCTTCCGCGATGCTGACATCGGGCGCGGCCAGCCGGACGGGAGCGGTTTCCCGGACGAGCAGGCGTTCGGCATGAACGAAATCTTCGAAAATGCCCGTGCGGCTGACTTCAGGCTTCGAACCCAGAAATTGCCGGGTCCAGTCGTCGGGTTCGGCGTCGTAACTGAGCCAGCGCGCCGTGTTCGAGGCGCTGTCCCACGCATAAACGATGCTGTCGGGCTGCGGCCGGTCCGGGCTGAAACCGGCAAGACGGTCCGCCCGGATCAATAAAATCAATGACGCGGCCAGGAATAGGGCCGGCAGTTTCCGGCCGAATGCATGATAAAGCGGCTCCAGGGCGGGGGAAACCAATGCCAGCGTCGCTGCAACGATCGCCATCAGCAGCGGATCGGCGTGGAAGCCGAGCGCATGATGGGCCAGATAAAGCGTCGGTGCGACCATGATCCAGACGGCAGCCGAACACAGGCCGGCGATGAGGGTTATACCCATGCCGGTCAGAAACAGGCCGAACGTCCAGGCGACGGCCATCATAAATCCGGGAACCCCGGTAAAAAACACGCCGCCCGGAAATGCCAGCGCCAGATAAATGCCGGCGGCGAGCCAGATGCACAGCACGGCCGCCGCATATTCGCGCAGCTCGATCCACCGGCGCAGGCCCGCATGCAGCAGCATGAATGAAGCGGTGGTGAGGCCGCAGGCCGCAAAAAAATAGCATTCCGCATTGTACGGTTCCGGCAGCCGGCGATAATTTCCGTAGACCTGCATCAGGCCGGCATGGAAGGCATAATTGATGAGCGCGATCAAACCGATCTGCAGCAGAAAAATGCCCGGCTGCAGAAAATAATGTCCGATCCTGCGCCGGCGATGGACGGCTTCGGCGATGGCGAGCAGTAAAAACGACACCAGGAGCACGACAGTTGCCAGCAACGGAAAATGATCGTCCAGCGAAAAGAGGAATAATTTGCCGAAAGGCAGGTTGAAATAACCGAGGCTGCCTTCTCGGCCCGGAACGGAAAGATCGGCATCGGCGAAATGCCGGGCCAGTTGCAGCATGTTGCGGCCTTGCAGAGCCAAGGTGCGCACGTCCAGGCGTTCCGGATTGTCGAGCCGGGTATGGTAATCGGTCCCGCCTTCGATGAACGCGAAATTCATTCCGGAAATGCCGGCTTCCCGGAACACGCTGAAGTCGGTGTCGTTGTGCAGCAGCTTTTTATAGAACGAAAACATCAGCGACGAGGCGAACGGTTGCACCGCGGCCTCTGCATAGTGTTCGACCAGCCGGGCGTTGGGTTCGCTGGTCTCGAACATCAAAAGCATCCCTTTGTTGCCGCGCGCTTCGAAATTGAGCGCGATCCGGCAATCCTTCGCCCACGGATGCCGTTCGACAAACGCCCGGCTGCCTAAAAGCCCCAATTCTTCGGCATCGGAAAATAAAAAGATCAGGTCGTTTTGGAGAGGAGCGCTCTGCTTCAGGATCCGCAGGACTTCCAGCATCGAGGCGACCGCCGCGCCGTCGTCAGCGGCGCCCGGCGCGCTTTCGGCCGAATCGTAATGTCCCGCGATCAGCACGGCGTCTTGATGGGTTTTTCCGGCTACGCGCACCAGAATGTTTTTGATCCGCGCTGCTTTGACGAATGATTCTGGGCGGTAGAATCGTGCCGAAGCGAGCGTTTCCTGTATCTCGGCCCGATAACCGAGGGCGGCGATTTGTTCGAGCAGATAGCCGGCGACCGCCGCATGCGCCGGGGAGCCGACCGGATGCGGTTCGGCGGCGATATGCCGCACATGCGAAAGCGCACGTTCGGCCGAATAAGCGAAAGCTTCCGGTTCCTGTACGATGTCCGGCGGGGTCAGCATTCGGCTGCATGCCCAAAACGCTAGCGTCCAGGCCAGAACGATAGCAAAAGCTTGTTGTAGGGCAAGTCGTTGGTACATGTCGGATCAGGAGAAGCATGGACGGAGAGTCAAGTTTAAACGGCTGCTTCGGAACTGACAATTTATGAAATTGTCGAACCCGTACGCTTCAGAAGCGTTTGAACGTGTACCAACGAGGTTTTTCCGGCCGTTTTTGACGGAGGCCGGCAGACGGATTGTTTTTACTTTGGGAGGTAAAAAATGAACAGAATAAAGTTGTTGGGCCTTGGGCTATTGATGCTGCTGGGATCTGCCTCGTTCGCAGTTGCCGAGGAGCACGCCGCCGCGGCATTGGATCACGCTCAACAGGCCGTGACTCATGGCAAGGCCGGACATGCATCCGTGTTGGTGGAGCATGCGACAGAGGCCTTGAAACACGCCCGCGCCGCTTCGGAGGTCGCCAAAGGCGAATCCAAGACCCATATCGATGCCGGGGTCAAATCGCTGGAATCGGCGATCGAACACGGAAAGATGGGCGCGGAACATGAGTCGCAAGCCACGAAAGCGGCCGAGGAAGCGGTCGAACACCTGAAACAGGGCAATAAATAAGCGTCTCTATTGAGACAGGGCGGCTGAGGATGCGGCCGCCCTTGAAAAGAGGCTATCGTTTACCGTTAAGCTGCGCCTCGATTTTTTCCTTGTATTCGAGAAAATGCAGCGTTTGTAAGGCATCGCTTCCAGCCAGCCCGAACGCGGAAGGGGACAGGTTGAGCTCGGTAATATAAACAGGATAAGTTTGGCCGTTTTTCCTGAACTCGATGATCCGTTCGCTGACGGTTTGAAACAGGCGGTTGCCGTATTGCCGGGAGTTGAATTCTTCTCCGTTCCAACGTACGGTGACGAGGTCGTCGCTGCCCAGACAGGTGCCGGAAATGCTCAAAGGATTCCGGTCATGGCCCATCGGCAAATGGAACGGTACCGTATGGCATTGCCAGCCGGTCTCATGCCGTTTGTCGATTTGATAAAACTGCATCGCGGCGGCTTCGGTGGTTTTCCTGGAGAGAAGGGAATGCAGGAAGCGGGCGTACTGGTTGACCAGTTGGAGCGTATCCGCATCCGAATGCTTGCGAATATACAGCGAGCCTTTCTCATCCAGTACGTATATCCGGGCGCCGTTGTTTTCCTGCAAGATGAAACATTGCACCGTGTGAGGCAGATTTTCCCGGTAAATGGCCGGAATGGGCGTTTTCTCCAGCACCTCCGCATCGAACGTCACCGACCCGTAAAGCTTTCTCGGACCGTTCAGTATTTCAATGAGCCGGGCTTCATCGTCGGCCTGCTGATACTGCAAAAGACCGTTTTGGCGTGAAAACACGAAATAGCGGTCGCTGCCCGCCATCAGATAACGGGGGGCGGGATTTTCCGGACCGCTGCAATGGAGTTCGCGCAGATCCTCAAACAGCTTTTCGATACGCCGGATGATGCGTCGCCCATGCCGGGGCGTTTCGCAAACGACCGTCAGCCGGTTGCCGGCTCCCGATTGCAGCGTTTCGTTCACAATCTCGATCAGACAATTGCACAATCCTTCAATCCCCTGTTCGTGGCGGGTCAGGATTTCATTCCAGTGGCTGATAGATATCCGGTCGACCGTTTCTACCAAGCATTCGCGCGATGCGCCGCAGCTCAACGGATTGCCTCGGACCGGCGCGGCAAATCGGCCCGTTTCGGTTTGCGGCGTTTGACCGATATTGATGATCAGCAGCGAATGCGTCAGGCTGTTGTGGGCGGCATAATTGCCGAGCGAATCGGAGAAGTCGAAATAGTTTTTGAAAAAACGGCCCAGATGTTCAAGGATTGCGCTTAGTTCGCCGTGGGTTGGACGAATCGATTCGGCGTTGCAGCGGACAGGCGCATCCTGGCGGTAAAATCTGTTTACGCTAATCCAGCATAAGAGCTCGATCAAGGTCGGCCGGTGGTAAAGCGGGACCCGCAAGGCGGCATCCTGCCGGTTTTTTCTTTCGCAGAACAGGCGCCATTCGGGATTTGTCGGGTCGGACCGGTCCTCGACGATCGTCAGATCGGGTTTGGCCGGGAGCTCGTTTCCTGAGCCGGTGACGATCTCTATTTTGCCTTGCTTGGGCTCGAAAAATGCGCTCAGTTTTCTCGCCAGCAGCTTGATGTCGTTTTTTTGCGGGATTTCTGATTGGATATGTTCGTAGATTAATTGAATGATTTTGTTGTAACAAAGCGTCAATTGGCTGATGATCCGGGTATTTTCGGCCAAGAGATCTTCAATGCCCCACGCGCCCGGTTCGATCGGTGCGACAGGCGGCGGATCCTGCAAATGCCAGCTCGGGGAGAGCTCGCGAAAATAGTCCTCCCATGCGGACAGAGCGCCGCTCTGCCCGAGATTTCCGCTGGCCGTATTGACCTTGCGGTAAAAAAACTGCCGTATCAGGGCCAGTCTCGTAGGGCTCTGCGATTTGAGCAGATAGTCTTCCAGCCGTAGGTAAAGCAGCACATAGGGATCGGTTCGCGGACCGGTCAATTCGCCTTCGTACACGGCGCGCTTGATTTCCGAGCACAGCCAGTTGATACGCGGGTATTCGCTTGCATAGCACTCCATCAGCGACAATTTCAATAAAGACTTGTAAGGCGAATGCAGCGCCTTGTAAACGTGCCATTGCGTAGCGCCGAGAAACTCGTTGGCGGGAACGGCAGCCAGACCGCCCAGGTCGAGAATCCGGTTCGCGTCGATCATGCCGCGTTCCGCCAACTGGGCCAGATAATGCGGGTAATCGTGTTCGCGCCAGGGCGGCACCAGCCACCAGGCCAGATCCTTGCCGGCGATATAAACCGAAGTGCGGTAGAACTCTTCAAGCAGTAAATAATGCTGTGTTTCGCCGCTGCTGTCGGCGGAAACCGGTTTTTTCCGGGCAAGCAGGAACTGCTCGCTGTTGATCAGGAAAAAGTGCACTTCCAGGCGCAGCGAGGCGGCCCAATTCTCGAGCGCCTGCGCCTTTTTTTGCAGTTCCTCGAATTCCGGCGCGGTCAAATCGTTCCGGTGGCATAACCATATGTCCATATCGCTGGTTAGCGTGAAAGCGATGCTGCCGACGCTGCCCATCAGAAACAGGCCGTCTATCGCCGCCTTGCCGTTATCGTGCTTTTGCGGACGGTAATTGAAGTCCGAACCGATTTGCCGGGCGGCTTCGAGCGCACGTTTGCCGGGCCGGTAACCGTAAATGCCGGCCGGCGTCGCCGGCGAGACAAACCCCGGCAAGGCCGGATCGTTGATATCGAGGACCAGCGGCAGCGCATCCAGAAATTGCCGCTGAGAAGGAGTCAGAACGTGGCGGATGCTTTCGCGTTTGAAATGGTGGAATTTTCTAAACCGGTCTGCAATGGCTTGAAGATCGTCGAAACTGATTTGATCTTCGGAAGAGTCTGATTGTAGGATTGAACGTCGGTCTGACACGAAGCCGTCTTCAGGAAGTTTTTTCCTTAAGTATAGTACATGAAAGGCTTCCGTTGCGTATGGACGAAGGTGCGCGGATTTGGGTCCGGCTGAAGCCCGTCCGTCGTTTCGATTATTTCAGGAACCGGCCGCCATGGTTTGCCGTGCGGTCCGTATCGCTTCCCGGACCGTTTCCGGCGCGGCGCCGCCGATATGCTGGCGGGATGCGACCGAGCCTTCCAAAGTCAGGGACTCGAACACATCGGCGTCGATTAGCGGCGAAAACTGCCGCAGTTCGGCCAGCGTCAGCTCGGACAGGTCGCGCCCCGTAGTCAGGCCCAGCCGCACGGCCAGACCGACGACTTCATGCGCATCGCGGAACGCCATGCCTCTGCGGACCAGATAATCGGCCAGATCGGTCGCGGTCGCGAAGCCCTGTTTTGCCGATTGGTACATGTTGTCCTTCTTGGCCCGGATGTGCGGCACCATGTCGGCATAGGCGCGCAGGCAATTGATCACCGTATCGACCGTGTCGAACAGCGGTTCCTTGTCTTCCTGATTGTCCTTGTTGTAGGCGAGCGGCTGGCTTTTCATCAGCATCAGCAAAGACACCAGGTGCCCGGTCACCCGGCCGGACTTGCCGCGCACCAGTTCCGGCACATCGGGATTTTTCTTTTGCGGCATGATCGACGAGCCGGTGCAGAAAGCATCCGGAATTTCGATGAAGTTGAATTGGGCGCTGGACCAAAGGATCAGTTCCTCGGAGAAGCGCGACAGATGCATCATCAGCAGGCTGGCGGCCGCCGTGAATTCGATCGCGAAATCGCGGTCGCTGACCGAATCGAGCGAGTTGGCCGACGGCCGGCTGAAGCCGAGCAGTTCGGCGGTCAAGGCGCGGTCGATCGGGTAACTGGTGCCGGCCAGGGCGGCCGCGCCGAGCGGCATCACGTTGATCCGCTTCAGGCAGTCCCGGAAGCGTTCCCGGTCGCGCTGCAGCATTTCGAACCAGGCCATCAGATGATGGCCGAAGGTGATCGGCTGCGCGACCTGCAAATGCGTGAAGCCGGGCATGATCGTGCCGGCGTTTGGTTCGGCCAGGTCCAGGATCGCGGTTTGCAGGCGGTTCAGCTGGTTTTCGATCTGGCCGATCTCGCTGCGCAGATACAGGCGGATGTCGGTGGCGACCTGATCGTTGCGCGAACGGCCGGTATGCAGCTTCTTGCCGGCGATGCCGATCAGGTCGGTCAGCCGCGCCTCGATGTTCATGTGCACGTCTTCCTGTTTGATCGACCAGCTAAACTCGCCGCGTTCGATTTCACCGGCGATCTGCGTGAGCCCTTGTTCGATCGCCGCGCATTCGTCATCGGTCAGGATGCCGGTCTTGGCGAGCATCTTCGCGTGTGCGATCGAGCCTTGAATGTCCTGCGCGGCCATCCGTTTGTCGAAATCGACAGAAGCGGTGAAAACTTCGACGAAGGCATCGGTCGCCTCGGCAAAACGGGCGCTGGAAAGTTTTTCGGTGTTAACGTTGGTCATGAAGTAAACGGAGTCAAGTCAAGGGCGGATGAGGAAGCATCATGCCCGGAGCGGTCAAAAAATGCGCCGAATTATAGCAGGTTTGCATACCTTTAGTTCGTCTCCAAAGTTCGCAATTTGGCTAAAACGGATTGCTTGGCAGGCCCCGGATGGGTTACAGTCCGAAGTCTGGAAATTTCAGGAGAAATGAAATGAAAAAATTCATGTTTAGTACCATCCTGCTATCTTCTGCCGCGGCGTTCAATGCCCAGGCTGTCGACACGGGACTGGAGAAGTGCATTGCCGCCGCGCAAGGCATCAAGAAAGGCGATATGTTGAAGCTCGAAAAACTGAAGGTTGACGGCAAGCCGCTGTACGAACTTGAAATCCGGGATGCCGAAGGCAAGGAATGGGAATTCATGTGCGATGCGGACAGCGGCCATATTACCGAACAGGAAAGCGAAGTCGACAAAGCGCACGACAAACCATTTAAGAGCAAAATGAAGGTCGGCGAGAAGGAAGCGGCCGACATCGCATTGAAAGCGCATCCCGGCAAGATTGAGGAAGTCGAGTACGAAATCGAAGACAACGGCGATCCATCGTACGAGTTCGATATCGTCGATGACAAAGGCGTCGAAACCAAGGTCGAGGTTGATGCGGTAACCGGCAAGATCATCGAAACCTCGACCGAAGACTGGGAAATCGGCGAGGAAAAGGAAGAAAGAAGATAAAGCTCGCCTCCCTAAAAAAGGACCATTCGTGCGGCTTATTGAAGTACGAACGGCCAGAGAGGGACTGAATCGGCTGGGATTTCTCAAAGTCCCGCTCTTTTTCTTGCTTGAGTGTCGGGATTGAGCGGGATCCCGAAAGGCTTGAAAAAAACTGCCAGGTTTAAGGTTTGACCGCCACGCCCCACGGGTAATGGCCGACTCCGATCGATTGGCGGACGCTCATCGTTTCGAGGTCGATGATCGAAATGTCGTTGCTGACGCCGTTGGTCGTGTACAGCCGTTTCTGATCCGGCGAAAAGGCCAAATTCCAGACCCGCTGGCCGACCAGAAAATAATTCTTGACTTCGAACGTCTCCGCATCGACCTGTGCGACCCGGTTCGCAGGACCCAAAGCGATATAGGCCCATTTGCGGTTCCGGTCGATCGCGGCGCCGACCGGCTGGATATTGTCCGGCGTCACGCCCGGAATCTCAAACTTGACCGTCTTGACGATCCGGCGCGTCTCGGTATCGATCACGGTCGCCGTGCCTCCCAGTTCCGAGGTGACCCATAGCTGTTTGCTGTCGGGAGTAAACGCCAATCCCCGCGGGCGCGTATCGACCAGCGTGTTGTCGACGATTTCCAGGCTTTTCTGGTCGATCCAGTGCACCATGTTGGTCGCTTCGGAGGCGTTTACAACCCATTTCGAATCCGGGCTGACGGCGACCGGTTCCGGTTCGACTCCGACTTTGATCTTTTTGACGGCTTTTTTCGAAGCGATATCGATCGCGGTGACCAGGCTATCGTCTTCGTTCGAGACATAGAGCCGGCTGCCTTCGGGATTCATCGCGAAAGTTTCCGGATCGTCGCCGGAGGGCAGGGTGCCGATCACCTTCAGCGTCTCCGTATCGACGATCTGCAGCGTGTCGTCGTCGCCGGCGGCGATGTAAAGATGCCGCTGGTCCTTGCCGAGTACGATTCCGCGCGGGCGCTGGCCGACCGGTACGGTTTTCAGCAGTTTGCCTTCGACGGGATCGACCACCGCCAGCGTGTTGTCTTTTTCCAGAGTCACGAACAGGGTTTCAGCGTACGCCGGGCCTCCGGCCAGAAGCAGAATCGTATAAACAAGGCGTTTCATAAAATTTCCGACAGGGGGGAATAACGTATTTTTCGGGAACAGTCCCGGTGCGCAAAGAAAATTCGCGTCATCTGGCTTCGAAAGGTCCCGCGGCGCCGGCATAGGGCGACTGGATCAAACCGTGGCGGCTGGCCAGCAGAGTCATTTCCGCCATCGTCTTGACTTCGAGTTTGTCTTTGATCGCGGTGCTGTGATTGCATACGGTCTTGTAGCTCAGGCAAAGCCTTTCGGCGATCTCGCGCGGAGTCAGGCCGTTCACCAGCAGGCGGAAAATATCGAACTCGCGCGGCGAAAGCCGTTTGATGCTGTCGGCTTTGTCCTGTTCGTTTACCATCGAGATCGCCACCCTTTGCGCCAATTCCGGCGCGATGAAAATGCCGCCTTGCGCAATCGTGCAGACGGCGGTAATCAGCGTGTCCGGCACGCTGGATTTGATGATGTAGCCTTTTGCCCCGGCCTTCAATGCCCGGGAGGCATAGATCGGCTCGTCGTGAATGCTGAATACCAGGATTTTACAGCGCGGATCGCGCTGCATGAGCCGGCGGATCGATTCGAAGCCGCCGATGCCGGGCATCGAAATATCCAGCACCACCACGTCCGGATGATGCCGGTCGTATGACTGGCAAGCGCTCTCGCCGCGGTCGGCTTCATAGATCATGCCGATGCTGTCGCACAGGGAGAGATAGGTTTTGTAGCCGGCTCTTACCACCGCATGATCGTCCACCAATAAGACGCTGATTTTTTCAGGCATGCTCGTCCCCTTAAAAATAAGCAAGCATGATCCCTGTTATCGGCGACAAAATCCATAGGAAAAATTCCTTAATTTCTGGCTTGCGTCAATGCAGAGAACCTGTCGTGAGCGGCTGAATCTTCAATACAGGTGCACTGGAAAAATTCCTTAATCATTAAAGGAAAAATTCCCTAACCGGATTTCGGGAAATTTTTTAAAATCACTCTCCCCAGGACTTATTGAGGGGCTGTCGGCCTTATGGTTGCGCCGTCATAAACCTTGAAATGCTGGGTAATTCCTCATGAGCGGTCGTACGGAGATAAGATGTTCCCCCCGGCAAGGAAGTGAGCGATGCGCGACAGGCCGTTTGTTACTCGATTGCCTGTCCTCATCGCTCCGGCTTCCATCCGTGTTTGTGCCGACATGGCGGGGCAGGCCGTGAAATCAGGGTCAGTAATCGTCTTCTTCTCATTCGGTCCGCAGGCGCCTGCGGGCTTTTTTGTTGGGACAAAAATAACCGCTTGGCCGCAAGAAAGGCATTCAAGAAGATACAAGATTAAGCGATAGTCTTCCGGCGGCAAATGGATGGGTAGCCACTCAGCCCGGTAGTTTTCCGATTTCCGGCTTGTACGCGATAGGGAAGCGCGATCCGTCGGTCGAGCGGAGCCGAAGTCAAAAATTCTGCCGTTGCGTGCGCTATGAAAACGCTCTAAAACCCGATGGGCCGGCGTCGGCCGGCCCGTATGAAAAAATTTAGGGTTATGCCGGGCGGCCTTACGGCGCTGCCGTTTCGGCAGTGGCGCCGGCAGGCGCAAAGCCTTTGGCTTCGATTGTGAGGAGCGGCTGGCCTTCTTGTCCCATTTGGCGGAATTTCAAGGCGCCGGGGAGAACGACGGGATTTTCGTCGGCAGCACAGGCGGTTTTAACCAGCAGCCAGGGAGAATCCCGGAAAGATGAGCCGTCGTCGTCGCGATAATTCAAATCGCTCGAGAAATCGACCCAGTTTTCGTCGATGGGGGCGTCGTCGAGCAGAGGTTGCGCTTCGCTCTCGTTTTCCGGCTCGAAAACCAGCGAGGTGTTGGTCAGCCCTGCGCGGTAGACGACTTCGTCGGCGTTCGAGGTGAACCAGTAAGCGATTTCGGGGGACCGGCCTTCGACTCCGCCGCGCAGAATGTCGTTGATTTCAAAGAACTGCTTGCCCGGTGTGATGCGATCGGCATCGACATTGTTCAGGCGGATTTTGGCGCCGTAAATGCAGCGGCCTTCTTCCGTATTGCGCCAAACCCGGTCGGTCACGAAGCCGATAGTGATCTTGACGCGCCTGAATATTCTGTTGAATCCGTTCAGGACAATGGGACGCCTGGCATTCTTGATCTGCTTGTAGCCGTCGGGAATTTTCGGAATGGCGCAGGTATTGTTGGCTCCGCCATTGGGCGCGAACGTAGGAGGGATGGAGCCTTCCTCGTCGGCGCCGAACTCGCCCGTTAGATTGCAAAGCGTGTAGGCCGAAAGTCCCCCTTCCTCGACTTCGAATCCTTCTTCGGATAAGGCGACGAAACCGGTGGCCATCGCGGAGGTGGAGCCGAACCATAGCGCGCCGACCAAGGCGCTGTGCAGTATGTGTTTGTTCATGATTTTCTCTGTTGTTATTGAACGTTTACCCTCTACGGCCGGGCCTCGCTTTCACCCGTCCGCAGAGCCCATCGATCCGTCCCTGTACAAGGCGGTCGATCATACGCGCTGACCCGTTCGTAACGAAGGGAAAAAGTCACTGAATAAACAGGGAAAATTTCCCGTGATGAATGGCTTGCCACTTTTTATCATAGCCGGCCGCTTTCCGAGATTATTTACACGCCGTCCTATGTTGCCTTCAAAATCCGCCCTTTTTTCACCGTATGGACGGCGTTTGCGCCGGTTATGCCTGTTTGCGTTCGCTACGTGGGCCGGCCCTGTTTTTTCCGAAAACGTCGACGAACCCGGTCCCGACGAACTCGAAACCGTGACCGTCGAGGACGAGAAATTAACCCGAATCGGGCCGTGGGAAGGTCTGCAATTAACCAGGGAAGAAATCCCGGCGAACGTGCAGTCGCTGAGCGGCAAAGACATCAAGTCGTCCTTGGCGACCAGTCTGGGCGATTTGATGAACGGCAAGCTCCAGTCGGTCAACGTGAACGATTATGCGGGCAATCCGTTTCAGATGGACATTACCTTCCGCGGCTTTTCCGCCTCGCCGCAGCTCGGTACGCCGCAAGGGCTTTCGGTCTTTCTGGACGGGGTCAGGGTCAACGAACCGTTCGGCGATGTCGTCAACTGGGACCTCATCCCGATGAACGCTTTGGCCGGGCTCGACGTGTTTCCGGGCTCCAATCCCCTGTTCGGCTTGAATACGCTGGGCGGCGCATTGGCTTTGCGCACGAAAAACGGATTCGACGATGCCGGGGTGGATGTCAGTTTTCAAGGCGGCTCCTGGGACCGCAAAAAAGGCGAACTGACCGCCGGCTGGAACAAAGGGAAACTCGGCGCTTTTGTCGCGTTTACCGGTTTCGACGAGGCGGGCTGGCGGATCAATTCTCCCTCGCAGGTCAATCAAGGTTTTGCCCGGTTCGATTGGCGTGACGATCATTTTTCGCTGCGTTTCAGTACCCTGGCGGTCGGCAACAAGCTGCTCGGCAACGGCCTGATACCGAAGGATATGTATAATCAAAATCCGGCATCGGTGTTCACTTCGCCGGACCGTACCGAAAACGAGCTGCAGCAATATAATCTGGGCGGCGAGCTCTTTTTCAGCGACAATCTGAGCCTGACCGGCCAGATCTATCGCCGGGACAGCCGCCGCACCGCGCTGGCCGGGGATATTTACGAAGATTTCGACGAGATGGACGAAGGCCGGGGCGCAAACAAGCTGGAGGCGGTTCCGGAGCAGCCGACGGCCAATGGCCAGCCCGTGCCCGTTTGCCGATACCAGGACGTCAATCGCGACAATATTCCGGATTATTACCTCGTTAAAGATCTTAACGGAGACGATTATCTCGACGACGACGAATACGAGGTCATCGACCCCAGCACCATTAACGCCCCGCTGAATTGGAAACTCGCGGAAGACAATGTCGAGTTGTTGCCGCCGCTAAACGCAAACGAAGGATGCGGGCGCCTTCGCTACAACAATCCGGGCGGCCCGGGTTCGCCGGTGCGTCCGCGCAACGGGAAGGCATGGCCCGCAAGCTCCGCCGCTTCCAAGGGCTGGGTCGAAGGCACGCCGATCGGCGTGTTGAGCAATACGGAGATCGGGCAGCAGACGGATGGCGCTTCCCTGCAATTGAACTGGAACAGCGATCGGCATAAATTCATGTTCGGCGCATCGATCGATGCGGCCGATACCGACTTCGAAACCAGCCAGCGCTTGGGATTGATCGACGCGGAGCATCGCGTCTACAGCGATCCGGCAAACATCGACCCCATTTATCTGGCCGCCCGCGAAGATATCCGCAACAATTCGTTTACCGGAAAATCCACGACATTCAGCGGCTATTTCAGCGAAACGTATTCCCCCAAGGAAAATCTGCATCTCAGCGTTTCCGGGCGCTTCAACCAGACGCGCGTGAAAAACCGCGTTCGGGCCCGGACGCGCACCGGTTTCGAAGCGCTGCACCAAATTCTCGACATCCATAAGGTCAGGCCCAATGTCATCCTTTGCAGCGGGACTGATCCGGATACCTGTCCGGCCGAGGCGAACTACAATATCGGCGAGTTCGATCAGGATGTCAGGCAGCCGCTCGATCCGACGCTGGGATTGGGCCGGTACAGCGAAACGCCGACTGCGGAAACGTTCGACTATACCTCGTTCAATCCTTCGGTCGGGATCAGTTACCTGCCTTTTAAGGACAAGGCGGTTTTTTATAAGGATTTGAATCTGTTTTTCAACTGGAGCCAGGGGACGCGTACGCCGTCGAGCGTCGAACTGGGCTGCGCCTATGACGGAACCCTGGTCCCGGAGAACCCCGGCGACCCTGAATCGCCCTTGGCGCCGAAAAGCTTTGCCACGGTGGGCGGCGCCTGTACGCTGCCTACCGCGCTTTCCGGCGATCCTTTCCTGCCGCAGATTTTTTCCAACAGCTTCGAATTCGGCATGCGCGGCAAGCTTTTTGGGGATTTGGAGTGGAACGCCGCCGTTTACCGTACCGATCTCGAAGACGACATTTATCTGGTCGGCCTGACCCCGGACCGCAGCTTCTTCGATACCATCGGCAATACCCGCCGGCAGGGGATCGAATTCGGTTTTTCCGGAAAAGCCGGCATCGTCGACTTCAGCCTGAATTACGGCTATACCGATGCGACCTTCCAGTCGCCCCTGGTCATGGTCAGCCCGCACAATAGCAGCGCGGCGGTGATCGCGCCCGACGATTACGATTATTTGAGCCAGGTGCAATACGACAGCAAGGGACGGCCTTTGAACGCGCTGGACGACATGATCGAAATCAAGCCGGGCGACCGCATGCCGGGCATTCCCCTTCACAATATCAATGCGTCGTTGAATTTTCACCTGACCCCGAAATGGGAGTTCGGCATCAATATGATCGCCCATTCCTCGTCCTTCGTAAGAGGCAACGAAAACAACGCGCATAGCCAGGGAACTTACGATTACTATTACGGATATGACACCAGTATCAGCCGGAATCGGTTGCTGCTGCGGGGGCAACCGTTCAACGATGCGGGCAGCGTTTCCGGCTACGCCATTTTCAATTTGAAAACCCGCTACCAGATCACTCAAGGCTTGTCGGTATTCGGTATGGTCAATAATTTGTTTGACCGCCGGTACGCGACGGCGGGGCGCCTCGGCATCAATCCGTTCTCGCCTTCGGAGCGGGGTGCGATCGGCTCCAGCGGCTGGAATTACAATTCCCGTGACTGGCAGAACAGCACTTTCATCGGTCCGGGCGCGCCCCGCGCCTTCTGGGTGGGGCTCGATTACAAGTTCGAACTTTGACCGGCCGTGCCGTTTTGGCCGGGTTGTTCGTCGGCCATCTCGCCGTCGGAGTGTTGCTCCAACGCTTTTCCGTCGAGGTAACTCCATGTGCCGGCCGCGCCCGCAGCGATCGTCAGCGGTCCCAGATAAGCATCGACATACGCCGCCGAAAGCGCGATCAGGCCCAGAAAAACGCCGAGCACCGTGAAGCGCCGGCCGCTTTTCAATCCGTCGGTATAAGCGCCCATTGCCAGGACCAGTAGAATCAGCAGGCCGGTTTCCTCATGATAGAGCCTGCCGGCATTGTGGTAGGCATAAATGACGACCGTCGCGAATACGCAGCCGGCCCAGTGCAGCAGGCGGGGCTGGAGGCTTTTCCGGTCGTTCCGGTTGTCCAGGTAAGCCGGCGCGGTTGCGGCCAGTCCCAGGACGAACAGCATGAGCAGCCAATAATAATGGCAATGGTCCTGGGCAGTGCGGGTGATGTAAGCGCCCAATAAAGACAGCGCCAGTAATCCGACGAACACACGGTGCGGGGTCAATTGGATGTTTTTGATCATGTCGGCATTCCAAAATTGGGTTGAAAGTTTGTTTATCGGCTTCGTGTCTACCCAACGCGCCCGCAGGCATGATGAGCCTAATTGTAGGGTACGCTGCGCGTACCTTTATTCATAAGGTACGCGCAGCGTACCCCACGACTTTTCGCCGAATGGAGAGCAAAGCATTTTTTGACCGCCTCAGGCCGAACGGCCAGTACACGATTACCGTCATCAAAAGGGCAAACAGGGCCGGTTGCCGGCGTACGTCAACGGCAACTTTTTTGGTCAGCGCGAATTCGGGGCGCTGTACCGCCTCGGCCAGCGCTTCCGCATCGCTCAGCCGTACATAGCGAAGTCCCGCAGCGAGCGCCAGCTCTTCCAGGTAAGTTTCGTGCAGCGCGCTCAGATGCTCGCTGCCGGTCACCTTGGCGCTGCCGAACGGGGCGTTACGGGCGTTGTAGCCTTCGATCTGCGACGGATCCAGATTCGATTCGCCGAACGAGGAGCGGTGCGGCACGTCGCCGGCCGTGTAATAACCGGCGGGTTCGCCGCGGCTGTCGAACTTCGGAATCGGCACGGCGGTCAGGCCGCCGGCACCGACGATCATGCCTTTGACCTTGCCTTTCAGATCGGAAAAGGCGGGCCGATAGCGCGGATTCGGCGGCGGCGCTTCATGGCCGTCGGTGATGAAGATGACTGACCCGTCCCGGTTTTGCAGCATGTCCAGCGTATTCATCAGACCCTGGGCGATGTTGCTGTCGGCGGCCCAGGCCATGCGCCAGTCGATCTGGGCGATCGCGGCGTCGATTTCCGCATAGGAACCGCACACCTCGATCGGTTCGAACAGCAGCGTCGAGCGCCGCTCGGTGAACAGCCCCAGTCCGACTTTGGACTGGCAGGGCAGTTTGACCAGCAGGTCGCGCAAGGTCCGCTTGACGAATTCGAGCCGGCTGACCGGGCGGCCGTCCTGCGTAAAGTCGGCCGCATTCATGCTGCGGGTGATGTCGACGATGAAGGTCAGGTTGTAAACCGGCCGTTCCTGCTCCTCGGCAGGGCGCGCAAACAGCACGCCCATTGCCAGAACCGCCAGCAGCAGGCACACCGTTCGGTAATCTTTCAACGAAAAATGCATCATTTGAATGGACCTAAGGTAAATTTCTCGCCGGACGGGGCATATTGCCCCGTCCGTAGGATTTTTTGCATGCTTTGATTTATCGGCATCTGCAGAATGTAAGGGACGGGATTAAAAACCAATGTCGTTAAGTTAAGGCCAAAACGTCATTCCGGCAGGGATTGCCGGACGACTGCATGGATGCAGGAAGTAGGGCAACGCAGGGAGCAGTTGCCGAATCCAGAAGCCACGGATGGCAAGCGTGAATACCTCCCTGTAACCTGGATCTCGGCAATCCCTGCCGAGATGACGGCTTAACTTAACGGCATTGGGTTAAACACTCCGTCCCGCTGGGACAATTTTCATGATGGGTTTCGGCTGTCGCCTCTCGGCAATTGCTCCCTGCGTTGCTCTATCTCCTGCATCCATGCAGTCGTACCCATCCTACGGCAAACCGCGCGGAAATCCCGGCACGGTCGTCCACAATTGGGTTTTCTGCTGCACGGTTTCGTCCTCGTCGTCCGGCGAAATCCGGTCCATTTCCGGCAGCAGCCGCATCGCGGCTTCGAGATTGTACTTGGCGTCCCATTGCCGGCTGTCCAGCGCCAGCGATTGCCGGTAGGCTTGCTTGGCCAGGCCCGCGAGCGGCAGGGCGGCATTGATGTCCATTGCTTCGGCCTGGGCGATCGCCTGTTCGAGGTACAGATTGCCGAGGTTGTAGCGGCTTCTGGCTCGCTGCGCGGCATCGCCGTGGTCGATGACCAGGCTCAGCGTCGCCAGTGCCTCATCGTAGCGGTGTTTGTTTTTCAGATAATAGGCTCTGGCCAGCCTCAGCTCGAAGGGACCGCCGATGACGGATTCGACCTCGACGTCGCGGCCCGATACGAGGCGCGAGATCAGCGCATTGTTCGCATGAATCCGGTACAGATCGGCCGCGCCGTAGAGCAGGGCAAGAAGGCCTGCGACCAGCATCAGCCAGAGCAGGGGATGGAGTAACGGTCTCGTGTTCATGGTTTCGCTTCCGTTTTGACTTCGGCACCCTTGACCGCCAGCAGCAAGAGCAGCAGGATAAAGGAGGCCAGATAGCAGAGTCCGCTCAGATCCTGCCGGGGTATCCGTTCGAAATAATGGATCGGCAGATTTTCGAGCCGGCTGATGTCGGCGATGGCCTGTTTCATCGCATCCGGGCTTTCCGCCTGGTAAGCCTGGTAAGGAATGTTCAGGCTGGTGAAAAACTGGTGCAGATAGCGTTCGGGCATCGCCTGCGCGTTGTCGTCGCGCGGATCGGCAGGCGGGTCGTAGATGCCGGGACTGTTGGCCGTGCGCAGGAACAGCCAGTACAGGCGGACCTGTTTTTCCTTGAACCATTGCCGGAGCTTCTGTTCGCTGTCGTGGTCGATCGCGGCCGCGCCGTCGGATACCAGGACGATCAGCCGCGATCCGGAGACGATAGGCCGTTCGAAAAACGACAGCGCCATCCCCAGGCCCTTGCTGACATGGGTATAGGCCAGCGCCGGCGTCGCCGTCGCCGCGATCGCGGCCTTGACCGCCTCCTTATTTTCGGTCATCGGCATTACGAACAGCGGCGCGGTGCTGTATTCGGCCACCCCGATCAGATCGTGTTCGCGCCGGTTCACGAAATCGGTCAGCAAACGCCGGGCGGCGGCGGATTTGGATTCTTCGCCCTCGTTACCGTTCGGCGCGCGGCCGGCGAAGCTGTTGTCCATACTGTTGCTGCGGTCCAGAAGCAGCACGATTTCGGCGCCGTGGCCGATGCGTTCGACGCTCTGGCCGCGGCGGTGCAGCCCGGCCATGCCGAGCACCAAGCCGGCCATCGCCAGCATCGCGAACAGCCGGATCAGCCAGGCCAGAAGCTCGGACAGCGGGTCGGGCGGCAGCAGCATCAGGCCCGGATGGGTATGTTCGCGCATACCCTTGCCGACCAGCGGCAGCAACGCCAACGGTAGCGCGGCCAGCAGCCACGGCGATTCCACGCCCAGACTCATCGGCTGCCCCGTTCGATTTGCCGGCAGGCCTGGCACAGCGCGGTCAGTTTTTGCCGGTCCAGCACCGTCGCGGAAACATTGCGGCTGAAAAAATAATGGTTGGAATAATTGAAAAACCAGTTCAATTGGCTATCCAAACGGCGATACTCGGGATGGGACTCGTAAAAGCCGGCCAGCTGATGCTGATACAACGGCTGCCGGTTCAGTGCGTTCAGTGCCCGATGCACGATGCGCAGGGCTTCGGCCATGTCTTTTTCCGGGATACGGGACAGCCGTTTCAACGCCTGCTTGAACAGGGTGCGCCGCCGCAAAGCGGGGAAATAACCGTACAGGTAAGCGAGCACAGCGGCGGCGACCGCCGCGGCGCCCGAACCGGCCGTAATCAGGGTCATTGCCTGCCGCGTGTCCAGTCGCGGCGGCGGGCTGTCGGGCCTGATCGAAGCTCCGCCTTCGGCGCTTTTGACCGCCAGATCGCGCAACGGCGACATCGTAAAACGCCAGGGCGGAACCTCTTTGCCGAAAGCGCTGTCGCCGCTGCCGAATTGCAGGGTGAAACCGGGCAAATTCAGGGTTTTGACCGTTAGCGGCGCGTAAAATACCTGGTAGCGGAGGTCGAGCCGGTAGCGTTGGCCGTCCTGTTCGACCTCCAGCCGGTTCAGGTTCAGCCAGCGATTGATGGGGCCTTCGGCCGGCAGGCTGGCGGTGTTCAAGGTGATGCCGGGACGGGTTTCGATCAGGATCTGCTCCCGAATTTCGTCGCCGATCACATAGCCGAAAGGCCTTGGCGTTTCGACCTCGAAGCGGATCAGCGCTTCGTCGGACGCGCCGGAGCAGCCTAACAGCAGTAAGGGAGTCAGGATCAATAAGCGTTTCATGCCGCTCTCTGGTGTAAATAGCGATTGATGGCGGGAATGTCGCAGTGTTCGATGAACAGCGGCTCGCTGCCGAAGGCGCGAAAGGCCCCGATCAGGCGCTGCCGGCGCTCTGCGTAGGCGTCGACGATCCGCTCCCGAAGGGACGGGCGCATGACCAGAGTGCGGGAGGCGCCGCTTTCGATGTCGCGGACGGACAACAAGCCCCAGGAAGGCAACTGCCGGTATTCGCCCGGATCCCACAGTATCAAAGGAACGATGTCGTGCATTTGCAGGGAGGCCAGCAGGTCGCGCAGGTGCGCAAGCGGAAAATGGGCATCGGTTAGCAGAAACAGCAGCGTCCGTTCGGCGGGCAGATAGGCGGCGGCATTCCTGAGTCCGGATGCGCTGCCCGACAGCTGCGCGTCTTCAAGCCGGCAGGCGAGGCCGGATACCGCGGCCTCATGA
Organism: Methylomicrobium agile; assembly: GCF_000733855.1. NCBI lineage: Bacteria > Pseudomonadati > Pseudomonadota > Gammaproteobacteria > Methylococcales > Methylococcaceae > Methylomicrobium > Methylomicrobium agile. Next base: position 4,287,006 of record NZ_JPOJ01000001.1, on the reverse strand, counting down.
AGGCCGGCGGGCAGCAGCCAGCGCGGCTCGATGTCGTCGGCCGCGCCGATGAAGCCGAAGCGGTCGCCGTAGCCGAATGCCGAGCGCGCGAGCGTGCGCAGCAGGGTCGCCAGGATCTTCCGCTTGCCGGCATGACCCATCGACCCGGACAGGTCGGCGAGCAGATACACGTCGATCCGGCTCGGCTGCTGGTAGGCGCGTACGCGAAAATGCTCGAAAGGATCGAGCACGCTGGCCCGGAGGTCGAGGCGGCGGGGATCGTTGCTCGCGGCCAGCGGCTGGTGCTGTTTGAACAGCAGGCCGGCGCCGGTCATGCGGCCCGGATGCGCACCGGGGTACACCGCGCCGGACAGCCAGTGCAAGCGGTAATGAAGAAGATCGGCTTCAGGCATGGATTGGCGTTATATCGTCATTTCGGGAGCCCTGTGCGGAAAGTTCGAACTTCCCGGGATGGTAGGGTACGCTGCGCGTACCTTTTGGGGTGTTTGCCGTCCGAATACGTACAGAAGGTACGCGCAGCGTACCCTACACCGTTCATGGCGGTCGAGTGCGCCATTTATGGCGATCGAGTGTCGGGTGGATAATTCATGATTCATCGCAATGCCGGGAATTAAGGCGCGGCGACATGCTGCAGGATCGCGGAGGCCAATTGCGGTACCAGCTGTTCCTTGCGGTAACCGTACATCGGATTGATGAAGAGGCGGTGCCGGGTGCACACCTCGAATATCGCCTGCACGTCTTCCGGCAGTACGTAGTCGCGCGCTTCCAGCCAGGCGCGGGTTTTGGCAGCGCGGATCAGGTAACTCATGCCGCGCGGGCTGGCGCCGCTCAGCAGCAGCTGTTTCATTTCCACGTCAGCTAGGTGAATGCCGTAGCGCCCGGGATCGTGGGTCGCCTGCCAGAGGTCCAGCGCATAACGGCGCAGTTTCGGGCTGGTCTGTATTTTTTCCTGCAGCGTTTCTGCCAGATCGTTCAGTCGGTCGTAGGCGATTCCACCGGGATCGATGCCGGCGATCAGGCGGTCGACATCGTGAAAACGGGGATCGAACATCAACTGTTCGAGCAGGTTCTCGTCTTCGGGACGCTCGATGCGGATTTCCATCATGAAGCGGTCTTTCGCGGCGGCGGGCAGTTCGAAGGTTTCTTCCCTTTCGACCCGGTTGCGGTCCGCGAATACCTGAAAGTGGGGCATCGCATGCTCGCGGTTGAAGGCATTGACGCTGCGTTCGGCCATCGCCCGGAGCAGCAGCGAATGCACCTGGGGGCGGGCGCGGTTGATTTCGTTGAAGAAAAACGTGCTGAGCCTTTCGCCCTGTTTGAGCAGGGGGCCCGGATCGACGCGCGGCCGGCCGTTTTCGTCGAGATAGGTGTAATAAACCAGATCGGCGGGCATTAGATCGATGGTGCCCTCGATGCGTTCGAAATGACCGCCGAGTCCTTGTGCAACGGCGCGCAGCAGGGTTGTCTTGCCGACGCCGACATGGCCTTCGAGCAGCACGTGGCCGCGCGCGAAAACCGCAATCACGATCTGCCTGACGGCCGGCTGCATGCCGATCAGGGTTTGATTGATCTGGTGTTCAAACCGCAGCGCCCGTTCGCGCCATTGGATTAATTCCGCATCGTTCATCATGGAGATTCGAAAAAAAACTCCGGCAGACACAAGCCGGAGTATTGAGTGGTATATTAGTCAAAAACGAGCTGGAACCGGTCTTGCCGTTCGCGGCTGGTCACCGCGAACGGCAAGGCTCGCCGCCGGTTCCGGATGACGCAGGCAGCGATATCAAGGGATCTGGAGAGATATCAATGATATCGGTAAAAATCGCCAGCTGGATTTTCACTTCTTTTCCGTTAGCTTCATGAATACTTGCGTAGGGTACGCTCGACTGCATGGATGCAGGGCAATGCAGGAGCAATTGCCGACGACTTGCAGGGATGCAGGAGGTAGGGCAATGCAGGAGCAATTGTCGAGTGCGTACCTTTTCGGCGTCCATAGCCACACACGGAATATTTAAAGGTACGCACAGCGTACCCTACGGAATTCTTCGGGTTCCCGCGCAGCGCGCGGGAACCCGACATGCCTCAGATTTCGTCCACGTCGTAAACGAACTTGCCGGTCTTGTTGAAATGTTCCCAGCGCTTCTGATTGCGCGCTTCCATTTCGGCGATCGACTGCGATTGTTTGTTCAGTTCGTTGGGGTCGTGTTTCGGGTCGTATTTGCTGCCTTCGACCTTGTCGGGATAGCCCGGCTTCGGCTCCCAGCACACGCCGGGCTCCTTGCAGTTGGTACCGTCGTAGGCTGCCGCGGTGAAGGTCGTTACCGCGAAGATTGCGGCTGCGCTGCATAAGAAAAGCTTTTTCATTTCAGATCTCCTCGTCATTGTTGTAACCATTTGGCTTTTTTCGGATCGCCTTTGTAGATGTCGCGGATCCAGGCCATGATCAGCAGCATTTCGTCGGTGTTCAAGTTGACGTACTGCGGCCCCATCATGCCGTTCGCGCCGCCGAACAGCAGCTCGAACAAGCCTTTGTCGGTCGCGTTGGCCGGATAAGTCCAGTAGTCGTCGGCCAGGCCCGGCCCCAGTTTGCCTTCGGCTTCGTGGCCGTGGCAGCCCGAGCAGGCGGTCATGAACAGGTCGTGGCCTTTTTTGACCGCTTCCGGATTGCCGTTGTAGGGGTTTTTTCCCGTTTCCTTGAACTGTTTGAAGGCTTCGGTATCCCCGCCTTTTTTGGCGACGCTCAAATCCAGCTGCTCGCCGGTGATCGCGTTGTGGAAAGTGATTTCCGCGATCGCGACCGAGCTCAACAGGGCGAGGCTCAGCGATGCGGCGGCAAAAATGTGTGTCGTTTTCATAATTTTCCTGATTGTTTTTAATTAGCCGGTCGATTCGGGTTCATCCAGCAAAGGCATGCCTTCTTCTTCCAGGACATCCTCGATATCGTCCTCGGCTTTTTCCAGCGCCCGGTTCAAATCGGCCAGCAAGGCCGGTTTGTCCTTGCGTACGCCGATCGAAGTGCTGTAATGATGGCCGACCTTCTGGCCGTCCGCGCGCTTATTGTCGTCGGGAATCACGGTCATGGTCAGCGGCGTCTGCGACGCTTTCACATAGCGCGCCGCCGCCGGTCCCCACAGCACCGCGATCTCGGCGTTGCCGGAAGCGACTTCGGACACCAGCTTCGCGTTGTCGTATTTCACATACTGGTTGCGCTTCGATCTAAAGCCGACCAGTTCCTGCGAATAATTGAACATGTCGTTGTAGCGTCCGATTGCCCGCAGCATTGTTTCGGCCGGCGTTCCCGGTACGAAGGCGATCTTCTTGGCCTTGCGCAACGCTTCGCTGTTCCAGTTTTCGACGTCAAGATCGTCCTTTTCGCGGGTAATGAACACGTAGCCCGAACGGTAATAAGGCCGGGTCGTCAGGACTCTCGGGTCGCCGGTGTCGACGCCCATCGTGATGTCGCACAGGCCTTTGTCGAGGTAGTCCCGCACGTAATAGCGCGGGTCGGTCCAATAGACCATCTCGACCGGCCTGTTCAGGGTTTTGCCGAGCAGGGACGCGATCTTGTTTTCGAAGCCTTCGCCCTTTTTGTTCGAATACGGCATTTCGTCTTCGGCCGCGCAGACTTTTAACGGTTCTTCGGCCACTGCCGGCGCATTGACGGCGAGTAAGCTTGCCGTCAGGCTGAAAGCGGCCGATAACAGTTTCATTTGATCCATTTGTGTAATTCTCTATTGGTGCATATTGATCCGTGCGGATTCGTAGGATGGGTAACGACTACAAGGATGTAGGAGCTAGAGCAATGCAGGAGCTATTGCCGAGAGCGAAGAGAAACCCATCAGTAGGCCGCAATGGATTCTGAACGATGGGTTTCGGCTATTGCTTCTACCCATCCTACCGCCTCTACCCATCCTACGCTGTTAACGCATCGATCAATTATCCAGTGCGAAGACCATCACGCCGCCGCCCTGTTGGGTGTAGTGCGCGAGTTCCTTGAAGGCGCCCACCGCGCCCAGACCGGCGGTCGGATCCTGAAGGTCGAACACCAGGCCGACGCCAGGCCAGCCGCCGACGCCGTAATAGATTGCGACGTACTGCTTGCCGTCATGCCCGTAGGTGATCGGATGGCCGATGACGCCGGAAGGCAGCTTGAATTTCCACAGTTCCTTGCCGTTGCGCGAATCCAGCGCCTTGATGTAGCCGTCGAGCGTGCCGTAGAACACCAAGTCGCCCGCAGTGGCCATCGTGCCGCCCCAGACCGCGAATTTTTCCTGCACTTCCCAGTCGAATTTGCCGGTCACCGAGTTCATCGCCTTGACCTGGCCGAGCGTGCCTTTCGGGCCCGGATACATGTTCAGCGTCGCGCCGACAAAGAACTGGCCGGCCCGGTAAGGCAGCATGAACGGTTCCCAGTCCATGCAGATGTGGTTGATGCCCATGAAGAACAGTTGTTTTTCCGGGTCGTAGGACTCGATGCCCTGATTGTGGTAACCCATCGCAGAAGGGCAGATGCCTTTGGCCTGATGGTCCATGTGTGTGGAGTATTCCGGATCGCGGACCGGCAAGCCGGTTTTCAGATCGACTTTCTTGACCCAGTTGACCGTATCGTCAATCTTGAACGCGTTGACCAGATCGCCGTTTTCGCGGTTCAGGGTATAGACCAGGCCGTTACGGTCCGGGTGCGTCAGCAATTTGGTCATCTTGCCGTCGACCATCTGCTCGGACAGCCCCATGTAGTTGACGCCCGCGTAATCCCATTCGTCATGCGGTGTTTTCTGATAGCCGAATTTAGCCTCGCCGGTGTCGATGTCACGGCCCCAGATGGTCATTGTCCACTTGTTGTCGCCAGGACGCATTGTTTCGTTCCACGGCGCGGGGTTGCCCGATCCGTAATAGAGCATGTCCAGATCGGGGTCGAACGCATACCAGCCCCAGTTGGTGCCGCCGCCGATCTTCCAGGCGTCGCCTTCCCAGGTTTTCAGGCCCAGGCCGAACTGGCCGTAGTGGGGATTGTGGCTGTTGAAGTCTTTGGCCAGCTTGATGTCTTCGTCGGGCCCTGTCGCATAGACGCGCCAGGCCTGTTTGCCGTCCTTGATGTAATAGGCGGTCGCATAGCCGCGGACGCCCAGTTCGGCGCCTGAGGAGCCGACGATGACTTTATCCTTGGCAACGAACGGCGCGATGGTCAACGTCGAACCCATCGCGATGTCGGAGTTTTCCATTTTCCAGAGCAGCTCGCCGGTTTTTGCGTGCAGCGCAACCACGTTGCCGTCCAGTTGGTTCAGGAAGATCGTTGCCGGATAATCGGGACCTGCCGGCGCATAGGCGACGCCGCGGTTGACCACGTCGCAGCAGGCGACCGCGCGCGCGGCCGGATTTTGCTTCGGCTTGTACTGCCACAAAATCTTGTCGGGGTTGTTCAAATCGATCGCATAGACGTTGTTCGGATACGGGGTATGTACGTACATGATGCCATCGACGACCAGCGGTCCGCCTTCATGGCCGTTCAATACGCCGGTCGAAAACGACCATACCGGTTTCAGGTGATGCACGTTGCGCGTATTGATCTGCGTCATCTTGCTGAAATGGGTCGCGCCGTAGTCCTTGGTCTGCATGACCCAGTTGGTGTCTTCTTTCGACAGCCTGTCCAGTTCTTTGTTGGCCTCTGCCGGCAGCGCGGCCGCCAGAAACGCGCCGCCGCAAGCGAGCGACACGGCGGTGCGGGTGATTTTGGAAATCCGCATAATTCCCCCTCCAAGGGTTGTCTTTATTGAGCTGAATTTGAAAAGCCTGGATCCGGCGCCTCGGTAAAATCGGATTCGGCCTTCTTGATCAAAACGTTCACAGGGGTACCGAAGCGCGGATCCGAGCAAGCGACATGGTAGCCGAGCGGGAGAGGCGGGCGTTACGGAATAAACCTGTAATTCGGCTAGGAAAAAATCCGAAAAATCGAAAAGAAAAATTCCTGTATGTGGTTTTTCCGTGTGAGTCGGGAAAAGCTCCTTTTTTTTACTGTAGGGTACGCTGTGCGTACCATCGGGGGTTGAAAAGGTACGCACAGCGTACCCTACAGCGGCGAGGGGTAACCCAAGCAGGGCCAAAAGTATCTCAGGATGAGCGCCCGGCGGGGGAACCAAGGGGGAGAGATGATCGGCCTCATCCTTAACGGCATTTTTTTGGGGCAAGCCGGCGCGGTCCGCTTCATGCGCTCGACCGGTGTCGGTCAAGGCGGCGCCTGCCGCCGCACGGAAAGCCCGGCGGCAGGCGCGGGAGTTTATTTTTCGAGCTTGCTTTTCAGGCCGTCCAGCCCGTTTTTCAGGAAGGCGGTGACTGCTTTGACCGCGGCCTCGTCGTTCAGTTTTTCCGGGGGCGTATTGCCGGTATCGCCGCGGTAAAAGCGGCTCTTCATGGTCACGATCGAAGTGCCTTCGGTCTCGCCCGGCTTGACCTGGATTTCCATCGAGTAGGAACTGGCCGGAAACGCCTCGACGTTTTCTTTCTTGAGCCGGTAGCTGTATTCATGGTCCTTGTCGCTGTAATAATCCAGTTCCTCGGTCAGCTGGCCGCCGTTGTGCAGGGTCAGGGTACGGATACCGCCCGACTCGTGCTTGCCGTCGCCGGTGCTCTCCTTCACGTCCGGATGCCAGTCGGCAATCGCGCCGAACGCTTTGACCGCGTCCCAGACCTTTTCGACGGGCGCATTGATCGTAATACTTTCCAACCCTTTTTGCGGCGTGGGGCCATGCGCTTTCGCGGCGAGAGGAAAGAGTAGGATGCCCAATAAAATGACGAATGATCGTTTCATGATGTCGTGTCCGTAATGAAATGGGCCATTATCGAAAGCTTTGCCGAAATCATGGAGGGGGATTTTCCTGAAATGAAGTGGGGAGATTTCCTTTTTGCGGTTGCGGCGGAAAGCGGTTGACATGCGGTGCGCGTTACGGAACACTCCCGGCTTTTTGAAAACTGCTGTTTCCGTTTTTACGCATGCGTCCACGAACGATGAGTCTACGCTATCAAATCAATGTCAGAATTCTGTTGTCCTCGTTATGCATCCTGCTGCTCGGCGGCAGTATCGCGGTCTGGCAGGCGCGGCAGGCGGTCAACGAAGAAATCGACGCCTCGGTCAACATGGCGGCGCAACTGATCCGGCTGGGTTTTTCGCAGACCTTGTTCAACGAAGCCGAGTGGCTAAAGCGAATCAATTCGCTGAAGGAAACGCGCCATCTGGAGATCCAACTGCAGGCGCCCTCGGGGCAAGTGTTGAGCGTGACGCAAAAAGAAATGGGAAAATCCGACGTGGAACGGCCGCCACAGTGGTTCATCGCGCTGGTCGGCGGCAAACACAGCAAAACCGAACAGCCGATCATCACCGCGGACGGCAAGCAATTCACCTTGCTGATACGGGCCAATCCGCTCGACGAGATTACCGAAGTCTGGGGCGAGAGCGTCGCGTTTTTCATTTCGCTCTCGGTATTGACGCTGCTGACTTTTCTGGCGGTGCATCTGGCTTTCGACAAGGCGTTGAAGTCGATCGCCATCATCGTGAATGCGCTGGAGAACATCGAAAAAGGCGACTATCGGCAGAAACTGCCCGAATTTTCGACGCTGGAATACGACAGCATCGCGAAGGCGATCAATCACATGACCGATGAATTGAACAAGGTGCAGCAGGAGAACCGCGCGTTGGCCCAGCATTCGCTGGAAATTCAGGAAGACGAGCGGCAGCGGCTGGCGCAGGAACTGCACGACGAATTGGGGCAGTCCCTGACCGCGATCAAGGTGATGGCGGCCACCGCCGCGCATCAGAAAGCCGACATCAGGCAGACTACCGAGGCGATCGTCAGCATTTCCAACCATTTGATGAGCGTGGTGCGTTCGATGATGCATCAGTTGCATCCTTTGGTGCTGACCGAACTGGGCCTGAAGGCGGCCATCGAGGATTTGCTGAGCCATTGGAGCGCAAGGCATCCGGAGCTGCACTTGAGTCTGGATTGCTCCGATCAGGTGGATGGCCTCAATCAAAAAATCACCATCCAGATTTTCAGGGTCGTTCAGGAATGCCTGACCAATATCGTGCGCCATGCGGAGGCCAGCGAGGCTTCGATCGCGATCCGGATCGACCATGAACCCGAGGCGCGGTTGCGGCTGGAAGTGCGCGACAACGGCCGGGGCTGCGAGGACGGTAACCTCAAGGCCGGTTTCGGGCTTTTGGGGATGAGAGAGCGCATCCAGAGCCTGGGCGGGGAGTTCAGCATCGATACCGAGTTGCAGCAGGGGATGCGGGTTGCCGCGAGTATTCCGCTGGCGAATCTGCGTAGGTCCGATTAGCGCAGCGTAATCGGATGTATGTTTTCGGGCAGAGGTATGATCTTCTCTTTCACAATCGGAAAACTCGTAAGGCGGAACTGGTTTGCCGGGTTCCGCCTCGGGATGGTGGGTCGCTTGGCAATGGTGGCGGATTGTCTGGCGGTGAAACCGCCCTAGTGTGCCCGGCATGGGGCTAAAACTTGTTATCTGACAAGGAGATAACCGGAAGGAGTAACGGCAACCGTGGCGAAACAATACTTCCGGCAACGCTGGCACAATCGGCACGGCCGACTGCACGCTTCGCGCAGGCTGAAGGCAAAGCCCGTACCCCTTGAAACAGGCCAGCGGTTCGGTTGGGACATGGCGATTGGCGCGCAGCCCCATGCTGCAAACCGTCTTGAACAACGCCCGATTACGACGTTGGGGCCTAGGGGGCCATCCGATTTTGCGACCACTTGAGTCGCCAGGTTCAACCACCGGATGCGGAAAACCGCATGTCCGGGTGGAGGTAACGGGCGTAATCCCGTTACCTCCACCCGACCAAACTTTATTTCACAAAGCACTGTTTCTCGGCATATTCATCGGCTTCCTTCAACAGCTTCCGCAAGTCTTTCGACTGCTGCGGATCGCGGAAGACGCCCCCCGCCTCGCCCGGCGTGCTGCGCAGATAAGAAAAGGTACTGGCCTCTTCATACTCGGTGAAAGTCATTTTTTCGGCGATCTTGTCGATTTTGCAGCCGCAGGCGTATTGAGTAACGTAGGTCAGGCCGCCGTGTTTGGCCACGCAGTTCAGCACGTATTCGATCCGGTCTCGGGTCGGAAAGTCGTTGACGCGCGCCGCGGGCGCGGCTTCCGCAGGCTGGGTTTCGGGCGCGGTGGCCGCGCAGCCGTTCAATAGCGCCAGCAGAACGGCGCCGGTACATGAAAAGAGTGTTTTAGTCAGGTTCATCGATCGCTTTCTCTAATACTCAAATATTGCGGTCTTTTAGTTTAACATTTAGAAGAATATTTTTGCCAAAATGCGTTCTGCGCGCATTTGTGGTATAAACGCGCCTTTTTAATCGAATTTGTCGGTCTGGTTTTTCGCCCTTCTTTCGTGCTTTTTTGATCCGTCATGCCCTCCGCCTTTAAAGTTGCCGATTTTGTATTGAATGACTGGGGCGTATGGGCGTCGGATTCGGTGGGCCGGGAGGCTTCGGGTATGCATTCCTGCCCGAATTGCGCCGAGATTCCCGGCTTTATTCCGAAGCTGCAGCAGCGCCGCCTGAGTCCCCTGGCGCGGGCGGTGTTCAATGCGATCGACCGGTGCATCGAGCCGGGAGAAAGCCTTCCGACCGTGTTCAGCTCCGCCCACGGTGAGGTCGGGAAGGCGTTGGAAATGCTCAAAACGATCCAGGCCGGGGAGGAACTGTCGCCGGCCGCATTCAGCTTGTCGGTGCATAATGCGATTGCCGGACTGTATTCGATCGCCTATCGTAATCAACAGGAAATCACCGTGATGGCGCCGGGCGGCGAAGCGATCGGGCCGGCTTTCGCCGAGGCGCTCGGGATGCTGCGGGAAGGCGTGGCCGAGGTGCTGGTGGTGCTCTACGACGAACCGATCGCCGGGTTCTATCCGGTCGCGCCGTTCGCCTTGAACGGCGAGTTTACCTGCGCTTTGGCGATGCGCCTGGCCTTGGCGGGCAAGGGAATACCGCTGCGCCTGAGCCGTGTGCCGAAGAACGGGAAGGCGGGCGAGCAGCCCGTGCAATTGCCGTTGTTTGTCGATTTTTTGCGCGGCGGCGGAGCGGCCGTTGATTTTTGGGGAGGCGGCTGGCGATGGGAAAAAATTTAGCGTACAAGCTGAATTACGTTTGGCGCCTTTTCGGGACCGCCGTCAGCTTCACGACCTTCGGAATCGGCGGTTTCTTGCTTTGGGTTCTGGTCTTTCCGGTCTTGTCGATCCTGCCCGGCAGCCGCAGGCAGAAAATCAAACGGGGCCAGCATGTGGTCCATTACAGTTTTTTCGCATTCATCGGCCTGATGCACCGGATCGGGATCATGACCTACGAGATCGTCGGGCTGGAAAAACTGAACCGGCCCGGCCAGTTGATTCTGGCGAACCATCCGACGCTGGTCGACATCGTGTTTCTGATCAGCCGGGTTCGGGAGGCGAGTTGCATCGTGAAAGCCTCGCTCTGGCGCAATCCCGCCATGCGCGGGCCGATTCTGAACGCGGGCTACATCAGCAACGGCGATCCGGAGCAGATGATCGAGGACTGCGTGGATTGGCTGCGTGCGGGCGGTTCGATGATTATTTTTCCGGAAGGCACCCGTTCGGTGCCGGGCAATCCCTACCGTTTCCAGCGCGGCGCCGCCGCGATCGCCCTGCAGGCCGGCGCGGTCGTCACGCCGGTGGCGGTGTCCTGCTATCCGAGCACGCTGACCAAGGCCGAACCGTGGTACAGCATTCCCTACCGGCGGCGTTTCCACCTGGCGATGCATGTCGGCGAGGATATTCCGCTGGCCGAATTTCAACGGATCGAGCCCAAATCGATTGCGGTACGGCGCCTGAACCGGTATTTACAGGATTATTTCACTCAGCAAAGAGAAATTTATCAGTACCATGGAAAATGAATTGAAGCAATTGATCATCGAGACGCTGGATCTGGAGGATATCGGCGTCGATGACATCGACAGCGGGGCGGCGCTGTTCAATGATGGATTGGGGCTCGATTCGATCGACGCGCTCGAATTGGGGCTTGCGATCCGGAAAAAATACAATGTCAAAATCAATGCCGAAAAAGAGGATGTGGCAAAGATCTTCGCTTCGGTTTCCGCTCTGGCGAACTATATCCAATCTGCCCGCACTTGAGAAAATAATGGAAAATCGCGAACAAATTCTGGCGGCCATCCGTGAACTGATGACCGAGATGTTTGAGCTGAACCCTGACGATATTACCCCGGAGGCACGGCTTTACGAAGACCTCGATTTCGACAGCATCGATGCAGTCGACATGATCGTCAGGCTGAAGGAAATGACCGGGAAGGCGGTCAATCCGGAGGATTTCAAATCGGCCCGCACGATCGGGGACGTGGTCGAGGCGGTTTACCGGATGATTCACTCCCCTCTTTGAAAAAGACGACTGCAGGGATGCAGGAGATACGACCCCAGGGATAGGGAAGATAGATCGCGTATGGAACAAGCGATCGAGGGCAACGCAGGGAGCAGTTACCGACGACTGCACGGATGCAGGAGGTAGGCAATGCAGGAGCTATATTGCCGAGGGGCCGGGGGAGATTTTTTAAATAAATCCCCCTCGATCCCCCTTTTTCAAAGGGGGAGGTGTGTTTGACGAAGTTCCCCTTAATTTTAAAGAGGGAAGTTATTTTTGACGAAACCCCTTAGGATTTGGCCGATATTAACTTCCTGGTATGGGTGGTAGACCTGCCAGGTTTTAAAAACCTGGCAGGTCTTAGGCCGGGAAGTGATTTGGAGCCAAATCCTTAGCCGAAGAAAACGACACCCTATCATGACCGGCAAGCTTTTTCGCCTTTGCCTTGAACCTTGAAATTCATGCGCCTATTCATCAACATTGTCCTCGGCCTCTTGATATTTGCCTATCCGTTCGCGGTTTATTTCGGGATTCGTTATTTTGAACCCTGGAAGATCGCCGCGCTGCTGATCGGCGTGCTGGCGCTCAGGCTGGCTTACGGAAGCGGCAGGGCGCTCGGCAACGGGCCCGCGGCCATCGCCGGGATACTGTTCTGCGGGCTGGCGGTCTGGCGCAACGACCTCTTGACCCTGCGGTTTTATCCGGTCGTCATGAATGGCGCGATGCTGATGCTGTTCGCCTGGAGCCTCATCCGGCCGCCGACCGTGATCGAACGCCTGGCCCGCTTGCGCCATCCCGATCTGCCGCCTGCGGGCGTCGCCTATACCCGGCGCGTGACGCAGGTCTGGTGCGGCTTTTTCGTCCTGAACGGCGGCATTGCGCTGGCGACCGCCTTATGGAGCAGCTTCGAGGTCTGGAGTTTGTACAACGGCCTGATCGCTTATCTGTTGATGGGCGTGTTGTTTGCGGGCGAATATGGGGTGCGGATCAGAACGCAAAAACATGCAGAATAATTTGATTTCCCTGGCCGGCTGCATCGTGGCCTGCGGACAGGACTCTTCGCCGGCCGCGCTGCATCGGGGGCGGTCGTATCGGCGCGATCAGTTCGCGGCCGCGGTCGGCCATTGGGCGACGGTGTGGCGCCGCGATTCCACCCGGCGTTATGCGCTCTATACCCAGGATGCCTACCCGTTCGCGGTTGGGCTGTTCGCCCTGCTGCATGCGGACAAAGAGATCTGGATTCCGGGCAATCATCTTCCGGAAACCGCGCGGCAGCTCGAACGGGAAGGCTGCCGGCTGCTGGGCGACTGGCCGGCAGCCGATCCTATCGATCCGGATGCGGCGTTTGCGGAAGCTTCGGGAATCTCGTCGGAGGCTCTCGACCCGAATGTTCCCCGTATCATGCTGTACACCTCCGGCTCCTCGGGACAGCCGAAAGCGGTGCCGAAAAACCTGCGCCAGTTGCAGGCCGAAATCGGAACGCTCGAAAATCTCTGGGGGAACGCGTTGGAGAACGCCTGCATCGCCGGTTCGGTTAGCCATCAGCATATCTACGGCCTGCTGTTCCGCGTGCTGTGGCCGCTGGCGGCGAGGCGCTGTTTTCGGAGCGCGATGGCGTTGAGCCCGGAGATGCTGCTGGCGGGCGGCGAGCCCGCGCGGTTATGCTGGATCGCCAGCCCGGGACATTTGAAACGGCTCGACGAAAGGTCGCCCTGGCGCGAAATCGCCGATCTGGCAGCGATTTTCAGTTCCGGAGGCCCTTTGCCCGCCGCGGCGGCCGCGCAAATCCTCAGTTTTACGGGACGATCCGTCATCGAAGTCTACGGCAGCACCGAAACCGGCGGTATCGCCTGGCGGCGGGCTGACGGCCGGAACGATGCGCCCTGGCAGCCCTTTGCCGGGATCGAGATCGACTGGCGCGGCGGCCGGCCGCATTTGTATTCGCCTTATTTGAACGATCGGGAAGGGCTGGCGCTGGACGACCGTCTGACTCCGCTGGAAGGCGGCCGCCTGCTGCTGCACGGGCGGCAGGACCGGATCGTCAAGATCGAGGAGAAAAGGCTGTCGTTGACTGCGCTGGAGCGGTGCCTTCAGGAGACGTTCTGGATTTCCGAAGCCCATGCGCTGGTGTTGGCGCGCCACCGCGACGTGATCGGTATTGCGGCCGTGTTGAGCGAGCGCGGTGCGGCGCAACTGAAAGCGCAGGGCCGGAACGCTTTCATCCGGCAACTCAGGAGCTTGCTTGCCGGCAGCTTCGACGCGGTCGCGCTGCCCCGAAAATGGCTGTTCGTGAACGCGTTTCCGCTGACCGCGCAGGGCAAGGTAAACCGGGAGCTTTTGATATCGATTATGAATACCGATACCCGCCTGTTGCCGAGAATGTTGGCCGCCGAAACGGATGCGGGCGGCGTGCGCCTGCAGCTCAGGGTGCCCAAGGAGCTCGCTTATTTCGGCGATCATTTTCCGGATTTCCCGTTGCTGCCCGGCGTGGTGCAGATCGGCTGGGCCGAATATTTCAGCAAGCTTTTCTTTCCGATCCGGCTGCCTTTTTCGCATCTGGAAATGGTCAAGTTCAGCCAGATGATCCGCCCGGATGACGAACTTCTTTTGAGTCTCGAATGGCGGGAAACCCAGCGCAAACTGCATTTTCAATACAGCGCGGGCGCGCATTCCTGCAGTTCCGGGCGCCTCGTCTACGGAGCCGAGTCTTGAAAACCTGCCTCATCATCCCCGTTTACAACCACGAACAGGCGCTGCCGCAGATGCTGGCCGCGCTCAGGCCTCTCGGTCTGCACGGCTTTCTGGTCGACGACGGCAGTTCCGCCGCCTGCCGGCGGGTGCTCGAAGCTTGCGCCCGTGACGGGGCCGGCTGGCTGACGTTGATCGTTCGCGCCGAAAACGGCGGCAAAGGGGCGGCGATGCTCGACGGTTTCCGGGCGGCGATCGCCGAGGGTTTCACGCACGCCCTGCAGATCGATGCGGACGGGCAGCATCGGACCGACGACATTCCGCTTTTTCTGGCGGCAAGCCGGGAGCATCCCGAAGCATTGATCGCCGGCCGGCCCGTCTTCGGCGCGGACGCGCCGAAAAGCCGCCAGTACGGCCGCCAGTTCACCAACCTGTGGGTCTGGATCAACACCCTGTCGTTCGCGATCGGCGATGCGATGTGCGGTTTCCGGCTGTATCCGCTGGCGGCGGTCGAGCATGTTTGCGCCCATGCACGGATCGGCCGGCGCATGGATTTCGACATCGACATCATCGTCAGGTTGTACTGGCAGGGCGTGCGGGTGATCAATCTGCCGACGCAGGTCACTTATCCGCTGGACGGCATTTCGCATTTCCGGCTATGGCGCGACAACCTGATGATCTCGAAGATTCACGCCCGGCTGTTCTTCGGGATGCTGGCGCGTTTTCCCGCCTTGATCCGGCGGCATTGGCAATGAAAAAAACGCACTGGGCGGAAATGGGCGAATACAGCCTGATCTGGGGCATGCGGGCGTTGCTCGGGATTTACCGCCTCGGCGGCCGGCCGATCGTGCAGCTTGTTTTATACCCGGTGGTCGCTTATTACTGGCTGGTCAACCGGCAGGGCCGGGCGGCGAGCCGCGATTACCTGCGCCGCCTTGCGGCGCTTCGCCCACAAGGCGGCACGCTGAACAGTTTTCGGCATTTCATGGCGTTCGCGGAAGCGATACTCGATAAGCTGGCGGCCTGGGCCGGGATGATTTCGCTGGCCGACGTCGAATACCGGGGACGCGAAGCGTTGCTGGAATGCCTGAGGCAGGGGCAAGGCACCCTACTGCTCGGTTCGCATCTGGGCAATCTGGAAGTCTGCCGGGTGATTGCAAGCCTCGAACAAAACATCCACGTCAACGTGCTGGTTCATACCCGGCATGCGGAGAAATTCAACGAATTGCTGAGCCGCTACGACAGCGCGAGCCGGATGAACCTGATCCAGGTCACCGAAATCACCGCGGAAACTTCGATGCGGCTGGCGGACAAAATCGACCGGGGCGAGATCGTGATCATGACCGCGGACCGGACGCCGGTCAGCAATCTGCTGCATGTCGCGGCCGCCGATTTTCTCGGCGGCAAGGCGCTGTTTCCGGAAGGGCCGTTTATTCTGGCTTCGCTGCTGAAATGCCCGGTCTTTACGGTGTTTTGCCTGAAACGGCAGGGAAAGTACGTCGTGTATTTCGATCGGTTCAGCGACGGCCTCAAATTTCCGCGAAAGGAACGGAGGCAGACGCTGCAGGAGACGGTTCAGTGCTATGCGGACATTTTGCAGGCTTATTGCCTGAAAGAGCCTTTACAATGGTTCAATTTTTATCCCTTTTGGCGATCGGAATGACCAATCCCTTATCTATGAATTTTTTGCCGCGAACTTTTCTGAAGGTTCCGGCCTTTAAATTTATGCCGGCCATGTCCGGTAGGGTACGCTGTGCGTACCTTTCCTGCCGCCCGAAAAGGCCACCGCCAAAAAGATTACCGGCTCGGGAAATGGTACGCGCAGCGTACCCTACCTCCTGGATATCGTCGATGCCGTTTCTTGTGTTGGGTTTGCTCGGGGGGAATGCCGGGCGATGAAAAACCCTTCTGAAACGAGTCGAACCATTGTTTTCGACGGCTGCCCACTGCGCATCGAAGACATCGGACTGATCGCCGCCGAGCAAGCGCAGGCCGAATTGAGCCGCGATTCCGCCTTTATCGAACGCATCGACAAGGGCGCGCGATTCATCGACAAGCTGCTCAGCGAGCAAGGCTTCGTCTACGGCGTGACGACCGGTTTCGGCGATTCCTGTACCGTGCCGATTCCGCTCGATCGGGTCAACGAACTGTCGAGGCATCTCTACACCTTTCACGGCTGCGGCCTCGGCGAGTATTTCAATGCCGAGGAAACCCGCGCAATATTGGCAACGCGCTTGAACAGCCTCGCGCAAGGCTATTCGGGCGTGCGCTACCTGCTGCTGGAACGTCTGGCCGGCTTGCTGGAACACGACATTCTGCCGCTGATCCCGAAGGAAGGCTCGGTCGGCGCGAGCGGAGACCTGACGCCGCTGTCGTATGTCGCGGCGGTGCTGGCCGGCGAACGCGAGGTGCTGTATCGGGGAGAGCACCTTGTCGCTGCGGCGGTATTCGCCAGACTCGGGATCGAGCCCTTGACGCTGAAACCCAAGGAAGGCCTGGCGATCATGAACGGCACCGCCGCGATGACCGGCGTGGCCTGCCTGGCCTTTCAACGGGCCGAATACCTGTCCCGGCTGGCGACCCGGATCACCAGCCTGGCCTCGATCGCGCTGCACGGCAATGCCTATCATTACGACGAAAAGCTGTTCACGGTCAAGCCGCATCCGGGGCAAAGCCGCGTCGCCGGCCGCATCCGTTCCGACCTGCAACTGACCGAGGCCGCGCCGCGCAACGACACCCGCCTGCAGGACCGCTATTCGCTACGCTGCGCGCCGCATGTGATCGGCGTACTCGAAGATTCCTTGCCCTGGCTGCGGCAGTTCATCGAAAACGAACTGAACAGCGCCAACGACAACCCAATCATCGACGCGGAAGGCGAGCACGTGCTGCACGGTGGCCATTTTTACGGCGGCCATATCGCGTTCGCGATGGACAGCCTGAAGACGGCGGTCGCGAATCTGGCCGACCTGATGGACCGGCAAATGGCGCAGCTGATGGACCCGAAGTTCAATTTCGGCCTGCGCGCCAACCTGTCCGGCGTCACGGGTCCCGCCTCCGGCCTGAATCACGGTTTCAAGGCCGTGCAGATCGCGGCCTCGGCCTGGACCGCCGAAGCGCTGAAACTGACCCTACCCGCCAGCGTCTTTTCCCGCTCGACCGAATGCCACAACCAGGACAAGGTCAGCATGGGCACGATCGCGGCCCGGGACGCGATCCGGGTGATCGAGCTGACCGAGCAGGTTGCCGCCGCGGCGCTGCTGGCGGCGGTGCAGGGGGTGGAGCTTAGGAGAGGACACGATGCCTTGAGTCCCGCTCTCGTCCGGACGATACGGCAGGTGCGCGAGCAGAGCGCGTTTTTAAGCGAGGACAGAGGGTTGGACAAGGAGCTGCGGGCGATAGTGAATCGGATTGGCGAGCGGCATTGGGACTTGTATTAGGCAGGCGCAATCGATTCGTTCATTGTGCCCCTGGCGGCTAGAGCATTTTCGTTTTGGGTGTACGATCATAATCAATGCTGCAAAGTGAGGGGAAACGCGTCATTCCGGCAGGGATTGCCGGAATCCAGAAGCCACGGATGGCAAGCTTTAATGCATCCCTACAGTCTGGATCTCGGCACAAATCTGTCTGGAACAGATTTGCATTGACCCGAAGGGGGCCAGGCAGGAAAGCCTGGCATGAATCCCTGCCGAGATGACGGTTTGACTTAATCTCCCTATAGGCGATATGAAAATGCTCTAAAATCGGCATTGATCGGCGCCTTCAGGGACAATCGGTATTTCCCGTCAAATTCCCACTGCCGACATACTAAGCTTTGCAAGTCGCAAAAATATCGAGTTTGGCATTATAAACGTTTGTTTTGACGTTCATGAGTCCTAACAGCGAATGAAACAGATTCTCGTGGCTGTATGAAGTGTCCTTATGCCGGTGTAAACAATCGCTATCGATTTTATTGTGTGCGATGAAATCCTTTGAGAACCAAGTGATCAATGGCACATGCTTTTGCGCGTCGGGGGCGACGAAATACGGCAACCCGTGCAGATAAACATTGTTTTCTCCCAAGGACTCGCCATGATCGGAAACATACAATAAGGCCGTGTCATAGTGAGCCGCGTTTTTCTTTAAAAACTGAATCACTTTTTCCAGAAAAAAGTCCGTATAAACGATCGTATTGTCGTAGGCATTGATCACTTCCTGCGCAGTGCAATCATTCAGATCGGCTTGATGACATTCGGGGCTGAAAACTTTGAATCCGGGCGGATGCCGCAAATGATAACCGGGGCCATGGCTGCCTTTTTGATGTAACACAATCACGCCGTTGCCGGTCAACGCATCGACATAAGCTTGCAGGCGATACAGCAGCACCTCATCGTAACATTCCTCGGCTCCGCACAGATCCGCCAGTTTCAAATGCGACAAGTCTTCACTGTTAACCCGCTTACACACGTTTTTACAGCCGTCATTGTTATTGCGCCATAACACCTTAACGCCGGCATGGCTCAATACGTCCAACACGTTTTCCGTATATTCGGCTTTGGCCGGATCGTAGTTTTCCCGGCTAAAACCCGAGAACATGCAAGGCACAGAAGCCGCGGTAGCCGTGCCGCAGGAGTGTACATTCGTAAAGCTGAACACCGGTTCCCGGCTCAAATAAGGATTGGTGGGACGAGAATAACCATCCAAGGCAAAGTTGGCCGCTCTGGCGGTTTCCCCCAGCACCAGGACCGTCAAGCGTTTTTTGCCGGCATGCTTCGGATCGCCAGCCAGCCTGGCATCCGTGCCGATCGGAATCAGGGGGTGCCGACCCCTTAATTGGTGTTTGAGAATGGAAACCGAAGCATCGACCAGATTGACCGGGTTGATCAAGTAACGCAGTTGCCGATTGTTTCTGTAAATCGAGGTGTAGTCGCCATAAAAAAAATAACACAAGCCGATAATAAGCCCGCCGCATATCAGCAAGGTGCCGAAATTACTGAATGATTGCCGAAGCGCCGGTTTATGGATCAGGCGCATGCGGGCAATAAGAACGGCCGGAATGCCGCCGAAAATCAACAGATGAAAAAACATCCGCCAGGTCAGCAGCTCGGTCACTTCTCTGGCATTGGTTTCCAGCGCGTTTTGTATCATGCCCTTGTCAATAAGAACACCATAAGTCAGCGTGAAATAGTCAATGGCTGCAGCGGCCAATAGAAACAAGACAAGAATGGTTTTAAGCAGATATTTGAAGCGGAATAAACTGAAAAACAGCGTCAAAAGCAGTATCAGCACCAGAAAAAAAGGGGTGTAGAACACGAGGCTGTCAACCGAGACACCGCCTTTGATTTTGAACAACTCCCGCCACAGTGCCGTATTGTCGAACAGAATTAAAAATAGGGAGCCGGAGAGGATAGGGTCGGGCAGGGCCAAGCGTTTGAGTTGTTGCATGAACTATGAATATGCGATTGAAAAAACTGCGTTTATTTAATATTTACTCTCTTTATGGAAAGTATTGATGGGTCCGTGAAATCGTGGCGGCAAAGCTCCGGTTTATTTCTCTATAAAATGTGATCTATGATGGGATGTGAAGTTAAATTCAACCTTAAAAACATGAAACCGGTTTTCATCGGCAAGCAGATGTAAAACTGCGGTTCGGGCTCCGGCTTTTGGCCGTAGAGAATGCTTAGGCGCGCCGACCGCTATGGGCTGTTTATGGTTCCCACGCTCTGCGTGGGAACCCACTGCTCAAGGACGCTCCGCGTCCTGAACCGCAGGAGCGGTTCAGGCTGCATTCCCACGCAGAGCGTGGGAACGATGATTTTCTCACTCATGGTAAACTTTGGCTCGGCATTAACCCTGGAAAGACCTATTTATGCGCCTCTTGTTGGTGGAAGATGATCGGGACTTGGCCCGGCTTCTCAAAAAAAATCTGGAAAAAGCCGGTTACGCCGTCGATGTGTCCCACGACGGGATCGAGGGCGAATATCTCGGCAATGAAGGCGTTTACGAGCTGGCCATCCTCGATCTCGGCCTGCCGCAGCGCAACGGCATGACCGTTCTGAAAAACTGGCGCGCGCAACAAAATGGCCTGCCCGTGCTGATCCTGACCGCGCGCGACGCTTGGTACGAAAAGGTGGACGGATTCAAAGCCGGCGCCGACGATTATCTGGCCAAACCCTTTCATGTCAAAGAACTGCTGGTCCGTATAAACGCGCTGCTGCATCGTTTTCATCAACTGCCCGGCGGCGATAACGTGCAGGTCGGCGGCTTGATACTGGATCAGGACCATCAGCAAGTGGTGACCGAAAACGGCAAACGGATCGATCTAACCGGCGCCGAATTCAAACTGCTGCGCTATTTTCTGCTCCACCGCGGCCAAGTGATCAGCAAATCGACGCTGAATGAACAGCTTTACGATTTCGATTCGGACAAGGACAGCAATGTGATCGAGGTTTATGTGAATCACCTGCGCCGCAAACTTGGAAAGGAACGTTTCGAAACTCGCCGCGGACAGGGCTATATTTTTAAAGATGAATCATCATGAAATCACTGCAATTACGCCTGGCGATCGCGTTGCTGATCAGTCTGCTCTGCGCAGTCTCTCTGCTAGGATGGCAAACCAAACGCCTGATTCGGCAACTGGCCGAAAATACGGTCGTCGAACATCTCGAGCACGATGCGGAAGCGATTTATAGCGCGGTTTATGCAGACAGTCCGACGACGATCGCGTTGACCCATTCCGACATCGAACCGGTCTATAGCAGACTGTATTCCGGCCATTACTACTGGGTCGCAAGCCGCGGGCAGATCATCAAATCGCCCTCTTTCGGCGACAACCGTTTGACCCTGCCGACGGTCGTATCCGGAACGCGGCAGTGGCTTTACCTGGCCGGCCCGCAGCACCAACCGCTTTTGGGCATGGCCTTTGGCTATCGGAAAGACGGCCGCGCGATGACGGTCGCTATTGCCGAAGACCTGTCGCCAACCTTGGTCTTGATCGCAGAATTTGAAAAACGCTTTTCTGTGATCGCGGCCGTCTTTCTGTTGGTTTTAATGCTGATACAAATCGCCATTTTGCGTAAGGGCTTTCGCCCTCTGGCCCGCCTTCAAAAACAGATGAAAGCGCTGGAGCGCGGCGAACGCAGCCAGATCGATACGGATGTGCCGCAGGAAATTTCCGCGCTGGTCGGCGAATTCAACCACCTATTGACCGTGCTCGATCAGCGCATGTTGCGCATGCGCAATTCACTCGCCGATCTCGCGCATGCGCTCAAAACGCCGTTGACGGTACTCCAGCAACTGTCCCGAGAAGATGCCATGCGGAAATATCCGGAGTTCGGCGAGATTTTGAATACGCAAACAGCCCACATGCTGCGCTTGATGGAGCGAGTGCTGAAACGCGCGCGCCTGGCCGGTTCCGGCCCGGCCGTGGCAAAATTCGATATACATCAGGAAATTCCGGCATTGATCCAGGTGATGAAAAACATATATCGGGAAAAAAACCTGGCCATCCGCTTTTCCGCCCCTCCTCCCTACATGCTGCCGATCGACCGCGAAGATATGCTGGAACTGGCAGGCAATCTGCTCGACAACGCCTGCAAATGGGCCAAACTCTCGGTTGACATTAAGGTGGAATGCAACGAGTCGGTACACTTGATTATCGAAGACGACGGACCGGGCGTTGAATCGTCGGAGATTGAAAAATTGATGCAGCGCGGTTCCCGGCTGGATGAATCGGTCAACGGTCATGGTTTGGGGTTATCAATCGCCAAACTTATCGTCGAACAATACGGGGGGCGGCTTGTGTTGGGCCGTTCTAACCACCTGGGCGGATTCTACGCGGAAGCTATCATTCATATGTCGAATTTGGGGTAAAACAAATAAGTCTCTATTCTCGACAGAGAATAGGAGAAAACTTCCGGTTTGACAGGCATTTGCCGTTTCCGTTTCGGATTGAACTAGGGGCCCTTATCCGGCTAGGGTTTGGAGGGTCGTTTCAGTTCAGCCGGCAAGCGAGAATAAGAAAGCGTTCGACGGATACGGGCAAACGAAACATCCGCTTGCCGGGTTTCGCGACATACCGTTAGTGCCGCAGGTTTGGGTTTGCCTGGGGTTCCTGCCGTGGAAGCAGCAAATCCTCAAGAAAAAATGCGGAAAGCTCCGAACGTCCGGCCGTGCCGGACTTTCGGTAAACCGCGCGTGCCTGGTCGCGAATGGTGCGCTCGCTGGCATGGCGCAAAGACACAATTTCGGCATGGCTCAGTCCTTTTAAGATCAGAAAACCGACTTTCGCTTCGGCAGGGGTCAGTTGCCAGTCATCAAATTGTTTTTGAATTTGCACCGCCAAGCCTGCAATCAGCTCACGGTTTGCCTCGCGCCATTGTTGGGCCTGTTGGGTCGCCAACGCCAAATCTCGTTCGAGCAAATGAATTCTGGATTGCGCGGATTGATGATACAACCTGGGAGTTTTCTGTACTCGCCGGCGAAGGTCTTCGGGTATCTCAGAAATCTGCTTGCAGGAAAACCCCAGCATGACATCGGGCACAACCCGGCGGGCGGCGCCATGGTTGCCGCTCTCTTGATCTGTTTGGCAGGGACTGCCGTTACCGGCATGAAACTGTATGCGATGGAAGAAAATGCAGGACCTTTCGCCGTGGCGGCGCAGCAAATTCCGCTTTCTGCCGTCAGCCTCATGGATGAGGCCAATGCAGAGGATGAGGGTGAAGATAAAGTCCCCAAAGACCTAAATTTCGACCACAAAGTGGATAAGCACGCGGAAAAATTTTGGGAAGAGTGGCATGAAGCATTCGCCAACCTCACCCTCGTACTGGTGTTTCTGCACATTCTTGGCGTCATCGTCTCCAGTGTCATCGATAAAGAGAAACTGGTGAAAGCCATGTGGACGGGTAAGAAAGAAATCGATGACTCTTATCAATAAGATTGCACTCTTAAAAAAGGAGCTTAATGGTATACCAACAAGTTGGCGTAACTAAACTCACAGAGTACGGTTCAGGTGCAATACGAGGGCATCGAAGGTTGCAGGCTTCGATTGCCCTCGATAAGGCCGCTGTTGCACCCGGGATAGGGGCCGATATTTACTGCACTGCCGTAATTTTTACCTTGACATTGTCCGGCCGGCTATCCCCAGAGCCATCGTTAACCGTCAAACCGAACACATAGGTTCCGGGCACCGTGGGCGTAAAGTCGGGTGAAACCGTATCCGCGCCGTTCAGTACGATGCTTGGGCCGCGCTGTTGCGTCCAATGGTAAGTGATGGGCGAAGGACCCATATCGGGATCGTAACTTGTCCCTCCATTCAATGCGACTTGCGTTCCGGCAACGGCCTTCTGCTTTGTTCCGGCCTCCGCGATCGGCGCTTGATTGATGGTAAACACCGCATCACTCGTGTCACAGATCGGCATCGATTGTTTGATGCAAATCTTGATCAACGCCTGCTTGCTGGCATAGCGTTTTGGGGGAATTTTCCAGGTTTTGAATCCGGCCTCGTTCATTGCTCCTCTTAACATTTTCCAGTTCAAGCCGTTGTCCGTGGATAGATAAAGCTGCAAACGCTTGCCGGCGTCGATGTTCTGTGAAATCCACGTGATCGTTTGGTCGCTGCCGCCGTTCCAAATTTCGCCGCCATTGGGCGATTGAAGGGTCAGGGGCGATTGAGAGGAAGGTGGTGGTGTTGCAGCCGCTTCCGAGGCAATTTGTTGATAGACCGCCTTCGCGGCCTGGTAACGCGTTTGCGCTGCGTCCCGGCTGGTGACGAAATACGAACTCCACTCGCCTCCCGGCGACGTCTTCGCTAACAGGCTGTCTATCCACTGCACATAAAACTGGGCATCCGCCGCGCTCACCCGTACAGGCTGATCATTTACCGTGACAAACACGGCGCCCGTGTGCAACTGGTGCCCGTCGCCGTCCATTCTGCGTGCGGCCAGCCAGCCGCTCTGAGTGAAATCAACCGTCGTCGTCAAGTTTACAGGCGTACTTGGCGTAACCGAGGCTTGCTGGCTGGCCACGACCACACCGTTCTGCACGAGCTCGATCGCTCCGCTCAGATCCTGATTCGCCGTCCACTCAAGCGTCACCGGAATGCTGCTGCCATTCGTTAACTTGATCTCGTCTCCGGGTGCCGCGGTGCCGTTCACCGTTAAATTCAGAAACTCGTTATGGCCATTTCGCGAGACCACCGTCCTGCCGTGCCTAATGCCCTCGATCCAGTCGCGGTAATTCATTTGAGCCGGGGGAGGCACCTGCACATAGGTCAATAAAGAACCTAACTCCGACACGTCGCAGGGATAATCGGTACCGGCGGCGAAACCCGGCCGAAAACCGTTGTTAAGCAGGCGGTAATAGGCTTGAATGGCGGAATCGCCACCGGTTACATCCTCCGAGATAAAGTCGGCCGAACCCAATGCCACTTCGACGGGATATTCGATCGGGATACAACAGTTCAGGCTCTGCGGAATGCCATCGTCCAAATATTGCATATGGGCAAACCCGGCGATGCCGTTTTGCTGATGCGCCCAATTGAAAATCGGATAGGTGTACTCCTCCCAGATCTGATTCGCCTCGCTGAGCCCAAGCGCGACCACATGCCCTCCCAGGGCTTGGTGTTCGTACTGCCCATACGTGGCATCCCAGTGCCATTCCGTATCCCAATGCACGATCCTGTCGGGTGTCGAAACGGAGGCATCCTGTCCGTTCACCAGGGGCAGATCGGTGGCGGGGTCTTGAACCTCGCCATTGCCCATGTCCGCCAGCAACGAAATGGCAGCCAGGTTGTGGGTAGCCATCTTGTCGTATAGGCTCGCTATCGCTTCGGGAGGGCCCCCACAACTGCGATGCACATGCATATCACCCGCGTACCATCCGATGGGTTCCGGATTCTCAGCCCGGACAGGGCGTCCATATCCACTCATCAGCCCCGTTACTCCCACCAGCATCAGAAACCCTAATTGCGTTTTCCATTCAGATATATTTATATTTTTCATGATGTTACATTCCATTGTCGGTGTATTGTCTGCATCGTCCCTCCGTCCGGAGAAAAATCGCGCTTTGTAGACGATGTATTCAATGAGACCGAGGGATTCGCGTACGGTTCAGCCCTGTAGGTCGGGCAACCGCTTTATCGTTGCCCGACGTTCGGGTGGCGATCACGCTTCGGACTATGGCTTGGGTTTGAAACCCCGCCACCTTTCAAGGCATGGGAAATGTCGGGCACCCAAAGCGCGTGCCCGACCTACACGACTTAACGACGTGGCCGACAAACCACCGTTACCCAATATCAAGCCCTGATCCCAAAACCCGTCCGACACAAGGCGCGTCACTTTATTTAACGGGCCGGATGGGGGAAATCCCCCGCTTGAACGTCTTCCCGTTAAATTGAGCCGATAGGGGCAGCAACCTAGCGTTTGCCCACCTGTTCAGCCCATCGAATTTTTCCCACCCTGAGGACGAGCATGTATTTATTTCCCCCCAGCGCGACTGATCTGGCGAGCTAATCTCTGGCTGGTGCTCTGTTTCGGTACGGCGTTGGCCGATCCGGGCCTACCCTATGAGCAACTGCCCGGCCAGCTGCAATTGGAACAGAACGACAGCGCGCGCGTGCCGCAGGTCGAGTTTCGGTCGGAACCGTTTTTCGGCGCGACGCTGCTGAAAGAGACCGACTACCGCGGCGAAGGCCAGTTCCCGTTGGCCTTTACCCGCCTCAACGCCTCGCCGCGGTCTATCATGGAGGCGGAAGATTGCGATTCTCTCGCCGCGATGGGCAACGGCTGGACGCACAGTTATGCCAGTTGCCTGATCCGCTATTTTACAGGCGGATCGAAGGTCTGTACGCTGGGCATATGTACGGGATTCGGCTCAGACATGAAGCCGACATCAAAAGACGTGCGCGACACCTTGGTGGCGAACGGCGTAATCAACGGCACCCCTTACCGCTGGGTCTATACCCATTTCAAATCCGGCATCCGCGAAGCCTACAATGGCCTGGGGAATCTGGTGGCGCGCTTCGACCGGTCCGGCATCGAGCACCGGGTGGGCCATCAACTCATAAACGGTACCAACCGGATCAGCACGGTGACCCACATACCAAGCGGGCGCACCTTACGCTTCCAATATAACCAAGGACTGCTGGTTTCGATGACCGAGCCGGCCGGTCAAGTTTATTCCTACAACTTCTCCGCCAGTCAAAGCACCAACACCGTCACGTTCCCGGCAGCAACAGCGGGAGCGGCATCGCTGGTCAGGACTTCTCTTCAAGGACAGTTAACAGATTGTAATTACACAGGCAGCGGGTTTCCCAACACGTATGCCTACTTGAAAACCGTATCGGAAGGCGCACTAACTTTGTTAAAGGCGACTTTCGATTGGCCGTGCGGAACCCTTTTTCCCACTTATTCACGCATTAAGCAGGCCGGGCACAACGCTAAAAACCGTATTCAGCAACGATCGTTGCCCTCCAAAATCCAGCTGACCGAACAGTTTGCCGGCAGCGATACTGCCAGTTACCGGTCGCTGGTCTACAATCGAACTTTTACTCAAACGAACGCTACCGATATAAGAAGCCCGATTTACCGTCCAAAAGGTGTCAGCCTGCGGTGCGCCGATTGCGACGGCGATTTTAAAACCGCTACCTATAACGCCAAAGGCGACCTGTTGAGCCGCACCGATTATCTGGGCCGGGTCACCACGTTCACCCGCGACCCTCGCGGCCTGCCGCTGACCGAAGTGGAAGCCGCCGGCACCCCGGAAGCGCGCGCCACCACCCGCACCTGGGACAGCCGCTTTCCGCTCAAAACCGCGGAAGTGCGCGGCGCGGTGGCCAAAGACTGGCGCTACAACGACCGCGGCCACTTGATCAAGGAAATCGTCCGGCCGGCCACGGAAACCCTGGCCTACGACAGTTGCCGCACCGGCTCCACGACCTGCCACCAGACCGTGTATAGCCACACTTACGATCCCACGACTCAAGTCATCGTGCGGACGGTCAAAACCGGCCCGCGTCCGGAAAACGGCAGCACCGTCACCGACTACCGAAATAACGGCGACCTGTGGAAAACCACCGACGCCCTGGGGCGTGTCGGGGAAGTGGTCGGCGTCGATGCGCACGGCCATGTCACCGATCAGGTCGACATCACCGGCGTGCATACGGTCACGACTTACAATGCCCTGGGCCAGCCGTTGTCGGTCGCGGTCGGTGAGGACGTGACCCGCTACGCCTACGCCACGGACGGCCGCCTGCAAACGCTGACCCGCCCCGACGGCAGTCAATTGAACTACACCTACACGCCGGCCGGCTCGGTAAAAACAGTCAGCCTGAGCGCGAACGGCCGCACCGATACGGTGGCGTATCAACGCGACAGCCGCGGCAAGATTCTGCAGACGCTCGCCAGCCAAACCGGGCAGGCGGCGCAGCGTTGGGAACAAGGTTTCGATGAGCGGGGCCGTTTGATCTCGGAACGCGACGGCTCCGGCAGTTGGTCTTCCGTGTCGGTCTATAATGACAACAACCTCGAAACCCGCACCTGTTTGAGCCTGGAAATCTGCGACTTGACCGGCTATACGGCCCTGGATCAAATCAACGAAAAAACGCGGGCGCCGATGGCGGACGACCATTCGCTCGCCCTTTCCATTCCGTTGTTCGATCTCTGGTACGACCCGGCCGGCCGGGTCAACCGGGTGGTCGATCCGAACGGCGTCGAAACCCGCTTGAGCCACACCGAGCTGGACCGCCACGACCGCGAGGACTCGGCCGACTTCGGCCTCCGCCAGGCCGACTTCGATCTGGCCGGCAATGAAACCTACCGCGAGGACCCGGACGGCTACGCCAGCGATAAAACCTACGACCCGCTGGATCGGCTGCAACGCGCCGCGTACAGCGATAACGGCGTGCTGGCACAGACCTGGGACGTGCCGACGTTGGCCGGCGAACCGGCCGCCTCTGCGCTTGGCCGCCTGACCGGACGCAGCCGGCTGAATGCCGCCGCCGAAGGGAACCTCACCGTCAACGAGGCGTTCCGTTATAATGCCCGCGGCGACGTGACCGGCTACCGACAATCCTTGAGCGGCCGCCCGGATTTGACCTTCACCACTGCCTACACCGCCGGCGCCGACGCCGCCGGCAAGCCGACGCGGATCGACTATCCGGGCGGCTTGACAATAACTTACCGCTACGGCACCGACGGCCGCGCCACCGAGGTCCTCGCCACGCTCGGCGCGACGACCTTGACGCTGGCCACCGACATCCGCTGGCAGCCGTTGATCCATCGCTTGTCTCGACTGACTTTCGGCAACGGCCTGACCTATACCCGCGAACGCGATGCCGGCGGCCGGCTGTCTGCTGTCACGTTAACGCAGGGCGCCTCGGCCTTGTACCGCTTCCCGGTCGGCTACGATGCCCGCAACCGCGTCACCGTCTACGGCCCTACCACTTTCGCCTACGACGACCTCGACCATTTGGCCGAACACCGCGACACGACACGCACCCTGCTGCGCCACGACGCCAACGGCAACCTGGAGCAAGTTCAACAGTTGAACGCGAGCGGTGTGCCGCTTGCCAACAATCATTTGGTCTACATCGGCAACCGCCTGATCCAGGAAACGCAAATGCCCGCCCCGGCCGAAGGCGGCCTGGACGGCTCCAACGGCCCGTACCGCTACGACCTATCCGGCTACGTGACCGGCCACGGCAAAGCCGTGCAATTCGGCTACGACGCGGCGCGTAACCTGACCCGCTACACGCGCAATGGCCTGACCACCCGCTACGTCTACGACGGCCACCGCCGCCGTGCGCTCAAGCTCGCCAGCGGCAGCGAGACGCGCTATGTCTACGACGGCCAGGATCACCTCCTCTACGAACTGGCCGCCAACGGCAGCCGCTGCAACTACGTCTGGCTCGGCGACATCCCGCTGGCGGTGATCGACCAGAACGCCGCCGGCGCGCTGACCGCCGCCTATGCGATCGAAACCGACTTCGCCAATACCCCGCGCTACCTACGCTCCGCCTTGCCGAACGTCAACCTGAGCCAACCGGTCTGGGCCTGGCCGCTGGCCCCCTATGGCAATGCCCCGGCGCAGCAAGATCCGGACAATAACGGCAGTCAAGTCGTCTTCAACCTGCGCTACCCCGGCCAGTACTACGATGCCGAGTCGGGCCTGCATTACAACCACACCCGCTATTTCTCGCCCCGCACCGGCCGCTATCTGCAACCGGACCTCATCAAGCTGGAGGGCGGAGTCAATGTGTACACCTATGCCAATGGCAATCCGGTACACTTTACCGATCCGACCGGGACTGTTGCGGAAGCGGGGTTCTTTTCATTTTTTGAGTCGTTCAGCTTCAGTTCGATGTTTAGTTCAATGACTGGATTTTTTGAAGGATTCGCCAGTGGGTCAACAGGAATAATAGGCGGTATGCTTTATCCGTCGTCACTTGGAAATAGTGATTTGCCATCGAACATGCTCAGAAGCAATAGCAATGTTTTGACTAAAAATATTGCCGATGCGCGTCAGGAGGTTAAGCAAAAAGGAGAAAGCGCCCATCATATTGTGGCGGCGGGCGATTTTCGTGCAGAGGGATCACGCCAGATTTTAGAAAATGCGGGGATGGACATCAATGATGCTAATAACGGCCTTCTTATGCATACGATGTATCACGAACGTATACATACTAATGAATATTATAGGGCGGTAGATGAATCTCTTAGGGGTGCATCCACTTATAATGAGGTCGCTTCGCGATTATCCAATATAAGAGCAGAAATTCAGGCTGGAACTTTTCCTTTTTAATAATTAAGCATTGAAAATTATGAAATTATTTAAAATAAGATGTGATAACAAATATCGAGTACCGCTCCTGGATAATCGGGAAGAGAACAATCGTTACCTGGTAGGCAAAGAGTGGCATTCGTTGCGTGAAGGCTGGCATCCCTTGCCTTTTAGTTTTTATGCCGATCCCAAGGATATTAAGAAAGGCTGGAATAAGCAGCCGGATATTTGTATATATCATGAAGGCTTATTCATTCGAGTGGATTTGATTAGTGTCATTTTTCCAGAAAAGCCGGTTGAATTGGAGCTTTTACCGATATTAATTGATGGAGAACATTGGATGTTACTTAATTGCCTGAAAACCACCAAGGATTATGACCCCGAACAATCCAAGTTTTATCGCAGCGGCGAGAATCAACAAATTTATATGATTAAACACCTTGTGTTATATGACAGCTCGGTAGAGCCTATCGGATTGTTCACTCTCGAAGATTCTAATAGAGCTGGCATATTCGTCACAGAATCCTTTGTCGAACGGATTAATAAGCTCGGTTTGAAAGGGGTAGAATTTAATGAGATTGGCGTTCTTGAGCCTCGTCAATGCGATAAGGGTCGTACGTCCGATTAAGGCCATAGGGCCGTAGGTCCGATTAGTGAAACGTAAGGCGGAACCGGCTTTGCCGGGTTCCGCCACTCGGAACGACCACGATGCCGAACGAGCCCTGCAACTTTGATGCGATGCTCCAAACTTTATTTTATCTGTCGGCCTAGGGTTGGCGGATCGCCTGCCGGCATATCAAGCGACCCGGCATTCCAAGCTCATTCGGCGGAACCCGGCAAAACCGGTTCCGCCTTTAATAAAATGGAGACTTGACATGTCTATAACAGGTCGGGCAACCGCTTTAGCGTTGCCCGATGTCCATATGGTGATCCTACTTCGGAATATTGCGAGGGTCTGAAACCCTGTCACCTTTCAAGGTCTTGGAAATGTCGGGCACAAAAAGCGCGTGCCCGACCTACACGACTGTTAAATTTCACGTTATCAGAAATGGTGAAACATGGCTTGAAAATAACCTTGAAAAATACGATGAGGCAGTTTTATTTTCAGATTCAACATATGATGTATAACTAATAAACCCGTAACCCGTAACCCGTAACCCGTAACCCGTAACCCGTAACCCGTAACCCGTAAGGCGGAACCGGCTTTGCCGGGTTCCGCCATTCGGAACGACCACGATGCCGAACGAGCCCTGTAGCCCGCGTAGGTCCGAATAGCGGAGCGTATTCGGACGCACGTGGCTAATGTCGCCTGACCGTTACCACGGCGGGCGGCAAACCCGGTAAGGCGGATTCGCCGATAGGCAATCCGCCATGGCTTTGAAGCATGTTGTGGCGTTTTGCTATCGCGAAAACGCCCTACGGGCTTTATCATTGCCCGACATCCATGTGCCGATCATGCTTCGGACTATGGTGCGGGTCTGAAACCCTGTCACCTTTCAAAGCCTTGGAAATGTTGGGCACAAAAAGCGCGTGCCCGACCTACTGTCAAGCCAATCCGGATAATATTTTCTGCCAGAGGGTCAAACGGATCAAACAATCGGCGCGGTTGATTTCGAACATCACGTCGTTATAGGCAATATCGCGAAGCGACTCGATTTCAGGTGCGTCGCCCATTTGCGCTTCATGGATCGCAATCACCAGCGCATCCATGTCGAGCGCCGGCGCTTTGGCCATGAGCGTCTGGTAGCGGCGATGATCGTTTTCGTTGGCGGCGGCTTTGTCTGCCGGGCGAATGGCGATGAGCGCGGCGCCGGCAACGGCCAATAAGGCGCCGCCCGCTAACGATATCCAGTGCGGCAGGCTGTTCGACAAGGTGGCGAGCGTTGCGCTGCCGCCGAGAATGGCTAAAAAAGTGCCCAGGCTTTGGATGTGTCGATAAAACCGGGCCGTTCTTTGGGTTAAACGAATGGCATACCGGATTTCGGCAATCAATTGATCTTTAGATTTTTCCATACGCTCCTCACTTTGGCGGGGGTACCGGATTCGGCGGCGGAATGGGCCGAGGCGGAACATGGGATTTGGCGATTTGCAATTTTGACATTCGCATAGGCTATTCTCTCCTATGAGGGTTTTTTTCACAATCCGATCTTACCAAGCGCACAGGATGCGGTAAACAACGTGCACCCCATCGTTCGCGATGGGTGCGGCTCGTAAACTCGCCACACCTTACGCCTGCTTGCGGCCGGACAGTTGCCGTCGGCAATTTCTTTTCGTCTGCCGACTTTTTTGGCTACTGCCGGGAACCGGTCCGTTTTAGTAAAAGGCAGGCGTCCGGTAGTGCGACGTCGAATTGCCGGGGAGGCAAAGGCAGTCAGTCTTACTTCATTTTTTCCAGGTCGTTATTTTTTAGCAAGGCATCGGCCAATTGCCGGCCGAATTCCTGCAAGGTTTCGCTTAGTGCCTTGACCGCTTCGGTGTGGCCGGAGCCTGCCTGGGGGCGGGCGATTCTGGCTTGGCCATGTTTGACGAGACGTAGCGTTTTGTCGTCCATGAGCGACCAGTTTGCCGCCAGCTCGGCGGTCTGTGCGGCGGTCGATTCGAAGCGGACGATGTCGATGACGATATGGGCATCCATCTCGCCGTAGGCGCTCCACGGATAGGCCTTCACGATGTCGTTCGGCAGCAGGGCGGACAGGTTTTGCGCCAGCGTTTCGGTAATCGCTTCCTTCAGGGGCGCGGCCCATTGGTGAAATTCGCTGGATGCGATGCTGTTGTCGCCGGTGCGGGTCACGATCTGTCGGCGTTCGAGCAGCGCGGAGACTGTCACCGGGCCGACGCCGATCAGCCGTTCAGGGGCCTCGGCCTTCGCGGCTTGCGGCGGAGCACTCAGCGGGTTCAACACATAAAAATGTGTTTCCGGTGTCGTTGCGCAGGCAGCCAGCAGGCAGGCGGCGAAGATGTTTAAACGGTATAGGTATCGTAACCTCATCTTATTCATCGTCTTTACCTCGCAGCAACGCTTCGGGATGCTGTTCCAGATAGTCGGTCAGTTGCCTGATCGACGCGGCCGACTGATTCAATTCCAGCAGCAGCATGTCGAATTCGTGGCGCGTCGTCGAACCGGGCTCCAGGAGGCGCAGCAGATGGTCGGCCGATTGCAACGTCTTGTCGGCATTGCGCATCGTTCGCTCCGTACCCGAGAGCATGCCGTTCGCCGCTTTGGCGGTGGCCTGGAGCGATTTCAGCGTGTCGTTCGTTTCGGCGGTCAATTCCTCCAGCGGAAGTTTTGAGATCTTGTCCATAATCGTCTGCGCCGAATTCGTAAACTGGTCGAGCGAGCTGGGAATGGTCGGGAATTCCTGGTAGGGCCCGCGGTGGGCGTGCAGGGTGATTTTGTTGTTCGGATGGAAATCGAGATCGACCAGCAGCTGGCCGGTCAACAGGCTGCCGGTCCGCAGCTGCGCGCGCAGGCCCTTGTTGATCAGGCGGGCGATCATGTCCTCATTGCTGACGTTCGGCTGCTTGTTGATTTCCTTGATCCGTTCGGGTTCCAGGTCTACCGTGACCGGAATCCGGATGTCCGCGGTTTTGGCGTCCAGCTCCAGGCTGATGCTGGTCACCGTGCCGATCGGTATGCCGCGCAGCTGCACCGGCGCGCCCTCGGTCAGGCCGCGCACCGAGCCGTTGAAATACATCACGTACTTGAGCGTGTTGTGGTATTCGATCCGGGTGGACTGCTCGTAGTTGTCGTAGAGGTGGAACATCGCATATTCCGGCTGGATGTCCTCGACCTTGTCTTCCGGCGGCGTCCGGAAGGCGATGCCGCCGCTCAGCATCGAAACCAGCGGGCCGGTCCGGACCTTGAAGCCGTCCGCGCCGGCGGACAGGTCGATGCCGCTGTCCTTCCAGAAGCGGGTGTCTTTGCGGACGAATTGATCGTACGGCGCCTTGATGAAGACAACCAGCCGGATCGAGTCGGCGTTGACCGAGAGTTCGTGGCTCAGCACCTCGCCGACCGGAATGCCGTGAAAATTGATTTGCGTGAGCGGGCCGAGCGATCCCAGGTTGGTCGTTTCGAGCACGAACTGCCTGCCTTTGGCTTCGGTCTTCAGCACGGGCGCAGTGGGAAGGCCGGTAAAATGGTGCACGCGCGGGCCGTCGCCGGGTTTGACTTCGATGTACGCTCCGGAAAGCAGCGTATTCAGTCCCGAGATGCCGGCCAGACCGACCTGGGGACGCACGACCCAGAAGCTGGTGTTTCGATTCAGGTAGTTCTCGGCGGTCCTGTGCATCTGCGCGGTGACCTTGATCGTTTTCGAATCGTCGTTGATGCCGATGTCGGTCACCTTGCCGATTTCGACGTCCAGATAGCGGATTTTAGTCTTGTCGACTTCCAGACCTTCCGCGGTCGGAAAATCGATCGTTATTTCCGGGCCTTTTTCGGATGCCGCTTTGTAGATCAGCCAGCCGCTGACGATGAACGCGCAGATCGGCAGCAGCCAGACCAGCGGCAGTTCGGGCTTCTTGTTCAGTGCGGCGTCGTGGGTTTCGTAGGCGAATTCGTCGTTCATCGAGCTTTTTGGTTATCCCAGATCAGGCGGGGATCGAAATTTTTGGCGGCAAATAGCGTAATCACGACGACCGCGGCGAACGCGGTCGCGGCGGGACCGGCCAGAACGCGGGCGACGCCGCCCAGATCGACCAGCGAAATCAGAATCGAGATCATGAAAATATCCAGCATCGACCAGCGGCCGACAAAAGCGATGATCCGGTACATCAGCGTCCAGCGGCGCGCGTTGACCTGCCAGCGGTAAAACACGCACAGCCACAACAGGGTCAGACCGAACAGTTTCAGCAGCGGTACCAGGATGCTGGCGATGAATACCAGGGCCGCGATCGGCAGCATGCCGCTGTCGATCAGGGCCAGAATGCCGCCGAGGATCGTGTGCGGTTCGCCGACGCCGAATTGGGTCACGGTCATGATCGGGAACAGGTTCGCCGGCACGTAGAGGGCATAGCCGCAGAGCAGAAACGCCATCGTCCGCCGCAGGCTGTTCGGAATGCGGGCATGCAGCGGGTTGCCGCAGACCGGGCAGGGCCGTATCGCCGCCGCGCGGTTCGCGAGCGCGCCGCAATCGCCGCAGCGGATCAGGCCTTGCCGAAGCGCGCCGGGCAGGGCGTTCATGCCGGCTTCCGGCCGAGGGCGCCGATGCGCCGCCAGAACAGCGCCCGGTCGAGGGTGGCGGCCAGGGTCACCGTGACCAGCAGCAGGCCGATGAATGCAAATAGCCCCAGGCCGAAGCGCAAGTCGGCCATCGACGACAGCTTGACGCAGGCGACGATGATGCCGAGCGTATAAACTTCCAGCATGGCCCATTCGTCCAGATGCTGCAGCCAACGCATCCAGTGCGTCAGGAAACGGTTGGGCCGCTTCAGGTGAAGATGCGCGCTGATGGCGAGGCTCAGCAGGAGATTGGCGAGCGGAAACAGGATGCTGGACAAAAAGACCAGCGTCGCGACGGCCCACATGCCTTCCTCATACAGCGCCGCGACGCCGGAGAGCAGGATGCCGTCCTTCGCATTGCCCAGAACTTTGATGCCGAGCAACGGCAGGCAATTGGCGGGAATGAACAGCAGCAGGCCGGTAACCGACAGGGCCAGGCTGCGTTCGATGCTGTTTCTTTGGGCGCGCTGTAACAGAAATCCGCAGCGCGGACAGTGCGCTTTGTCGCCGTCAACGAGCGCTGCCGGTCTCAGCAGCGCATCGCATTCGGGACAGGCCTCCAGCTGCCGTTCAGGCCGGGCGCGCATGGCCGGGAGGTGCGGTTACCATTGCGATTCGCCGGTTTCCGGGTCGTACATTTCATGGAAAACCTTGTGGCGGTTCGCGATCAATTCGTCGATCGTCGGCGAATGGCTCATCGCGCGCGAAATCGCCAGCTTCATCGCCTCGTAATTGGTCCGGTACAGGTCTTTGCGGTCCAGGTCGGGATTGGCCGCGCATTCCGGCGCGATCCAGATCATCGCGATGATGCACAGGTCGTTGACCTGATCGCGCGGCAGCACGCCGTCGATCACGCTGTCCAGCACCGCGTCGGCCACCGCCGACTGCACCGGGCCGCCGAGCAGGTTCACGTAGGCGGACGACTTGATCGTGACTTTTGGCACCATCAGGGTAGCGGGGCGTACCTGTTGATTGCAGGCACGGATCGCGAACATCCGGGTATGGCCCTCGGTCTGTCCCATCAGATTCGCAAACGCATGGCCGGCCGGCCCTTCTACATGGCCGATCAGAATTTCGGGCATCGCGTCGGTGCCTTGTCCTTCGCTGGAAAAAACGGTCGCTTCGCCGGTTCTGAACCAAATTTTATCTGACATAAAAAATTCGCAGGTGTAGGTGAACTGATAAAGCCGGCATTCTATGACGGATGGGCGAGGGGGGCAACTGTTATCGGTCCGGAGTCCGGCTGGGAATTCGCGGATTATCGAAGCGATATGCCGCCTTCGCCGCTGTTTGCAAACGGCGGAGGATTGGCGGGCCTGTGATAAGATGGGCCGCTCATTTACCCTTACCTTTCGGTTTCTCGATTCGATACTTTCACCTCAGCCGTTTTTGCCCGACCATGCCTTATAAATATCTCGCGCCGCTTTTTTCGACCGCTTTGCTCTACCTGGTGTTTTACCTGATCAGTACGTTCAAGTTCGATGTGCAGATCAAGGCGGTGGCGATTCCTTACGACTTTTTTTTACAGCTGGTTGTGGCTTACATGCTGTTCGCCTGGTCGCGGCGGATTTGGATATTTTTAGTGCTGCAGACTTTGCTGGCGGGTGTCTTGTATATCGGCAATGCGGTCAAGATTTCGTTTTTCGGCGGCCCGATCATGCCGGACGACGTCCATGCGCTGCGTTCGCTGCTGTTGATCCTGGACGGCTGGCGTTTTTTCGCGGCGGCGGTCCCGCTGGCGGCGATCGCCAGTCTGTTCCTGTTCAATTTCACGATGCGGCACTGGAGCGCTTATCTGGCCAGCATGATGGCGATTCTGCTCGGGATGACGATCGTTTATCAGCCGGATATGATCGTCGGTCCGCTTGACAAACATTTCGGCAATTCGGTCTGGGATCAGCGTTCGAATTATCTTTGGCACGGGGCGACGATGTACAGCCTGCAGGAAGGTTCGCGCTATTTCCTTTTGGCCGACGTGGCGCCCGATGTCAACGAGGCGCAGGAGGCGGCCTATAATCTGCTGCCCGCTCAGCCGCCGGAGGACCGGTCCGTGAAACCGTTCACGCCGCGAAATGTGCATCTGGTGCTGCTCGAATCGTTTTGGGATCCGAATGGGCTGAAAAAAGCGCATTACAAGCAGAATCCTTTGGCGTCCGAGTTTCGAAAGCTCTGGAAAGGCGCCAATTATGCGCATGCGATGGCGCCGGTGTTTGGCGGCTACACCGCCAATTCGGAGTTTGAAGTGCTGTGCGGTTTTCCGGTGGTGAAGGACAATGTCAAATTCGAACGCCAGTTGTTAAATCATGTTCCGTGCCTGCCGCGTGTTCTGGCCGACAAAGGTTACAAGACCACCGCTTCGCACCCAAACGTGCCGGTGTTCTGGAACCGGGTTAACGCTTATGAAAGGATGGGCTTTCAGACTTATTGGTCGCTCGACGATTTCGTGCAGGACGATATGAACCGGGAGTTTTTGTCCGACGTTTCGCTCTACCGGCAGGTGTTGGACAAGATCAAGCCCGCTCTCGAAGCCAAACAGCCGATCTTCGATTATATCGTGACTTATTTCGGCCATTGGAATTATCCGCTCAGCGAAAGCCGGCCGCCCAAGATCTCGTCGCCGTCTCCGGTCGAGGAAGTCACCACCTATGCGAACACCGTGTATTACAAATCGCGGGAATTGATGGGCTTCATCGCCGAAATGCAGAAACGCGACCCGGACGGCATCATCATCCTGTTCGGCGATCATTTGCCGTTTCTGGGCGAAAATTTCGCGGGCTACGTCGATTCGGGCGTGCTGGCGTCGAGCCGCAGCGAATTTACGCCGGAGATGTTCAAGTTTTACGTCAGTACGCCGATGCTGGTCCTGAACGGCCGCCAGGGACCGGTCAAGGTCGGCAGCCTGCCGCTGTACCAGGTGCCGGCGCTGGTTCTAAAACTGTTGAATTACGATGAGCCATCCATCATGGATTATACGCACCCGGTTCAGGGCATGCGCATCCGGCCGTTGCCGGGTTTGCATTTCGATCTGCTCGACGACGGCAGGATCGAAGTCTGCAAGGAACCGCCTTATAACGAAGTCTGTCAAAAATCCGCAGAATGGCTGCGCAATGTGAATACCGTCAGCAATGATTTGTTCATCGGCCGGCAGGAGACGCGCCCTCAGTATTCGTCTCCTCTGCTTGTTCAGGATGTGGATTTCGTCGGTCCGCCCGAGAAACCCTAAAGTTTCCGAGTGAATCCCAGCGTCCGGCAGCTCCGAAATATTTGGTGGCTCGCCTTCCGGGGTTCATCCCGTTTTACATTCTGTTTCGGCCGTTCTTGTGGATAGGCAGTGTTTGGGAAGCCACCGGCATTTTGGGAAACTTCGACCATTTCTTCCGGATTCTCGCCCATTGTTCCGTCCGCGGCGTTCGGATTGCTAAAACAGGTTCTATGCGTCCACGCATTTGATTTATACTATGTGCCCTTTAAAGACGAGGGCTGCCGGCTCCGCTATCTGTTGAGGCGATTTTGCAAATAGGACGGAACCTTGGGAGAGTCTCCCCGAAATGCGCCAATTTCACTCGCAAAGAATTCAAATACTACTCGCTAGAACAGGAACATAGAATGGCCAACAATTTGATTTCAGAAATTACCGGACAGAACGACATCGATCCGGCCGAAACGCGGGAATGGGTTGAAGCCTTGCAGGCCGTTCTGGAAAAGGACGGCAACGAGCGGGCGCATTTCTTGATCGAGCAGTTGGTCGCGGTGGCGCGCCATTCCGGATTCGACGTGCCTTTTAGCGCCAATACCGCCTATCTGAATACGATTCCGGTTTCGCGGCAGGCCAAATACCCCGGCGACCAGGACATCGAGCAAAAAATTCGCGCCTATGTGCGCTGGAATGCCATGATGATGGTGCTCCGGGCGAACAAACATACCAATGTCGGTGGTCATATCGCGAGTTTTTCGTCGGCGGCGACCTTATATGAGGTCGGTTACAACCATTTCTGGCGCGCCCCGTCCGATCAGCACGACGGCGATCTGATGTTTACCCAGGGCCATTTGGCGCCGGGCGATTATGCGCGCGCGTTTCTGCTTGGCCGCCTGACCGAAGCGCAACTGGACAGTTTTCGCCAGGAAGTCGGCGGCAAAGGACTTTCTTCTTACCCGCATCCGTGGCTGATGCCGGAATTCTGGCAATTTCCGACCGTGTCGATGGGCCTTGGCCCGATCATGGCGATCTATCAGGCGCGCTTCATGCGCTACCTGCAGGATCGCGGCCTGGCCGATACGGCGAGCCGCAAGGTCTGGAGTTTCCTGGGCGACGGCGAGACCGACGAGCCTGAATCGCTCGGCGCGATCGGCCTGGCCGGGCGCGAAAAACTCGACAACCTGATCTTCGTGGTCAACTGCAACCTGCAGCGGCTGGACGGTCCGGTGCGCGGCAACGGTAAGATCATTCAGGAGCTCGAAAGCGAATTCCGCGGCGCCGGCTGGAACGTGATCAAGGTCGTCTGGGGGCAGCGCTGGGATACGCTGCTGGCGCGCGATGCCGAAGGTCTGCTCGCCAAACGGATGATGGAATGCGTCGACGGCGATTATCAGACTTTCAAGGCGAAGGATGGCGCCTATGTGCGCGAGTATTTCTTCAACACCCCCGAATTGAAGGCGATGGTCGCCGACTGGTCCGACCGCGACATCTGGGAATTGAATCGCGGCGGCCATGATTCGGTCAAGGTGTTTGCGGCGTTCCAGGCGGCGGTC
Organism: Methylomicrobium agile; assembly: GCF_000733855.1. Lineage (NCBI taxonomy): Bacteria > Pseudomonadati > Pseudomonadota > Gammaproteobacteria > Methylococcales > Methylococcaceae > Methylomicrobium > Methylomicrobium agile. The sequence goes on along the minus strand of NZ_JPOJ01000001.1, from coordinate 4,247,190 downwards.
AGCCATCAGGGCCAGCCGACCGTGATTCTGGCGAAGACGATCAAGGGCTACGGCATGGGCGAGTCGGGCCAGGCGCAAAATATCACTCACCAGCAAAAGAAGATGAGCGAGAGCTCATTGAGCAAGTTCCGCGACCGCTACGGCCTGCCGGTCACCGACGAGCAACTGCACGACCTGCCGTACATCAAATTCCCCGAAGGCTCGAAAGAGCTTGAATATATGCAGCAGCGCCGTGCCGAGCTGGGCGGGCATTTGCCGGCTCGAAGGACCAAGTCCTATGCGCTGGACGTGCCGGTACTGAGCGACTTCAAGGCGCTGCTGGAAGCGACCGGCGAAGGCCGCGAGATTTCGACCACGATGGCGTTCGTCAGGCTGCTGAATATTCTGACCAAAGACAAGAACATCGGCAAACGGGTCGTGCCGATCGTTCCGGACGAATCCCGGACTTTCGGGATGGAGGGCATGTTCCGGCAGCTGGGTATCTGGTCGCAGGTCGGCCAGCTCTACACGCCGCAGGATGCCGACCAACTGATGTTCTACAAGGAAGACAAGCACGGCCAGGTGTTGCAGGAAGGCATCAACGAAGCGGGCGGCATCTGCGACTGGATCGCGGCGGGCACCTCGTACTCGACGCACAACGTGCCGATGATCCCGTTCTTCATCTATTATTCGATGTTCGGTTTCCAGCGCGTCGGCGACCTGATCTGGGCGGCCGCGGACCAGCGCACTCGCGGCTTCCTGATGGGCGGCACCGCCGGCCGGACCACGCTGAACGGCGAAGGCCTCCAGCACGAAGACGGCCACAGCCATCTGCTCGCCGCGACGGTGCCGAACTGTATCAGCTACGATCCGACCTATGCTTACGAACTGGCGGTAATCATCCAGGACGGCCTGCGCCGGATGTACGTGAATCAGGAAGACATCTTCTATTACATCACCGTGATGAACGAGAATTACGAGCATCCGGCGATGCCGAAAGGGATCGAGCTGGATATCCTGAAGGGGATGTATCTGTTCCGTCAGGGCGCGAAGAAGAAAGGCCCGCGCGTGCAATTGCTCGGTTCCGGGTCGATCTTCCGGGAAGTCGAGGCGGCCGCCGAACTGTTGCGCAGCGACTGGGGCGTCGAGTCCGATCTGTGGAGCTGCCCGAGCTTTACCGAGCTGGCGCGCGACGGCCGCGACGCCGAGCGCTGGAGCCGGCTGCATCCGACCGAACCGGCCCGAGTGCCGCACGTGGCCAATTGCCTGGCGAATCAGCAAGGACCGGTCATCGCGGCCTCCGATTATATCCGCGCTTTTGCCGATCAGATTCGGCCTTATGTCAGTGCGCCGTATACCGTACTGGGCACCGATGGCTTCGGACGTTCGGATACCCGTGAAAAACTGCGCCGATTCTTCGAGGTCGACCGTTATCATGTGACGGTCGCGGCATTGAAAAGCCTGGCCGATAGGGGACAGTTCGATGCAGGCAAGGTTGAAGTCGCGATCGCCAAATACGGCATCGACCCCGAGGTCAAAGCGCCCTGGTTAGTTTAAGCGGAAGGAACAAAATGACGAATTTGGTTGAAATTAGAGTGCCGGACGTCGGCAATGTGACCGATATCGACGTGGTCGAGGTGCTGATCAAGCCGGGCGACGTGGTCGAGCTGGAGCAGACGGTCGCCTCGCTCGAAACCGACAAGGCGGGCATGGATTTGCCGTCCAGCGCGGCGGGCACGGTCAAGGAAGTTTTCATCAAGCGCGGCGACAAAGTGTCCCAAGGTACGCTGATTGCAACTGTCGCCGCGGAAGAGGGAAAAGCGGAAGCCAAGCCGAAGGAAGCGAAAGCGCAGCCGGCTCCCGCGCCGGCGGAAGCGCCGAAGGCGGAAAAAGCCCCGGAACCGGTATCGGCCCCGGCGCCTGCTCCCGTGAGAGAAGCTGCCGCTCCCCTAGCCGCAGCTGCTCCCGGCGTGATCGCGCATGCCTCTCCGTCGGTGCGTCTGTTCGCGCGCGAACTGGGCGTCGATATCGCCAAAGTTACCGCCGGCTCGGGGCGCAAAGGCCGCATTCTGAAAGAGGACGTGAAAGCTTATGTCAAGAAAGCGCTGACCGAGCAGACGGTCGCGGCCGGCGGCGGCATTCCGCCGATTCCGGCGGTCGATTTTTCGGTGTTCGGCGAAACCGAGACGGTCAAACTGAGCAAGATCAAACGCCTGACCGGGCAGAATCTGAGCCGCGTTTGGTTGAATCTGCCGATGGTGACCTACCATGAGGAAGCCGATATCACCGAACTGGAAGCATTCCGCAATCGGATCAATGCCGAAAAGAAGAACGGCGAGGTCAAGATCACCGGCCTGATGTTCATCATCAAGGCGGTGGTGGCGGCGATGCGGCAGTTTCCGAGTTTCAACGCCTCGTTGTCGAGCGACGGCGAGAGCCTGATTCTGAAGAAGTATTACAACATCGGCATCGCGGTCGATACGCCGAACGGCTTGGTCGTGCCGGTCTTGCGCGACGCCGATGCCAAAAGCATCAACCAGTTGGCGGCCGAACTCGCCGAAAAAAGCGAGAAGGCGCGCCAGGGCAAGCTGATGCCGGGCGACATGCAGGGCGGCTGCTTCAGCATTTCGAGTCTGGGCGGGATCGGTGGCACCGCGTTTACCCCGATCGTGAATGCACCCGAGGTCGCCATTCTCGGCGTGACCCGCGCCAAGATGCAGCCGGTCTGGAATGGCAAGGAATTCGAACCGCGGCTGATGCTGCCGCTGGATCTGACTTACGATCACCGCGTGATCGACGGCGCCGAAGGCGCCCGCTTCATGACCGCGATCAAGACCTATCTGGGCGATCTTCGCCGCCTGTTACTTTAATCTCCGGAGACATCGGAAATGAGCGACGCAACGTTACATACGGAAGTTTTGGTGTTGGGCGGCGGTCCCGGCGGTTATACGGCAGCGTTTCGCGCGGCCGATCTGGGCAAACGGGTCACCTTGATCGAACGCTATCCGGTGTTGGGCGGAGTCTGCCTGAACGTCGGCTGCATTCCGTCGAAGGCGCTTTTGCACATGGCGCAGCTGATCCACGAAGCGGAAGACGTGCAGGATCATGGTTTGAGGTTCGGCAAACCCGAGATCGACATCGACAAGGTCCGGGCCTGGAAAGAGAGCGTCAGCAAATCGCTGAATACCGGTCTGGCAGGACTGGCCAAACAGCGTAAAGTCACCGTCGTGCAAGGCGCCGGCCGATTTACCGCACCGAATGCGGTCGAGGTGGAAACTCCCGAAGGCGCCAAAACGATCACGTTCGAGCAGGCGATCATCGCGGCGGGTTCGTCTCCGACCCAAATTCCGAGCTTTCCGAATGACGATCGGCGTTTGTGGAATTCGACCGATGCGCTGGAACTGAAACAGATTCCGAAAAAGCTGCTGATCGTCGGCGGCGGGATTATCGGCCTCGAAATGGCGACCGTCTATCATGCGTTCGGCTCCGAAATTCATGTCGTCGAATTGATGGACCAGATCATTCCGGGCTGCGACAAGGATCTGGTGACGCCGCTGCTCAGACGGATCAAGAAGCAATACAAAAATATCTGGCTCGAAACCCGGGTAACCGCGATCGAGCCGCAAAACGACGGCCTGAAGGTGTCGTTCGAAGGCAAGGGCGCGCCTGAATCGGAGTTGTTCGATGCGGTGCTGGTCGCGGTCGGCCGTCGGCCGAACGGTAAGCTGATCGGCGCGGAAGCGGCCGGCATTGCGGTCGACGAGCAGGGTTTCATCCCGGTCGACAAACAGCAGCGGACGAATGTGCCGCATATTTTCGCGATCGGCGACATCGTCGGCAATCCGATGCTGGCCCATAAAGCGACCCACGAAGGGAAGGTGGCGGCCGAAGTCGCGGCCGGCCACAAAGCCGGGTTCGACGCGCTGACGATTCCGTCGGTCGCCTACACCGATCCCGAGATCGCCTGGATGGGGCTGAGCGAGAATCAGGCCAAACAGCAGGGCATCGATTATGACAAAGCGGTATTCCCTTGGGCCGCGAGTGGCCGCTCGCTGAGCCTCGGCCGCAAGGAAGGCGTGACCAAGATCCTTTGCGACAAGGCGACAGGGCGGATTCTCGGCGCGGGCATGGTCGGCCCGAATGCAGGCGAGCTGATTGCGGAAGCGGTATTGGCGCTCGAAATGGGTGCCGATGCGGACGACATCGGTCTGACCATTCATCCGCATCCGACGCTCTCCGAAACTTTCGGATTTGCCGCCGAAATGATCAACGGAACGATTACCGATCTTTACGTCAAAAAAGGTTGATTTCCCCGGCACGAGCCGCATTCCGGCAATGGCCGGGATGCGGCTGTCGAAGCATCCCCCGAGCGCGATGCTTGAAGCATTCCCGATACGAATGATTTAAAATTATCATTTGCCGCAGGCAATTTGCACTATAATTTTGCCGATCGAAGCGGCCTGTCGGCGCCGGTATCCTCTTATCGGCGTACCGTTCGGATTCTTTCAGTGTTTTCAAAAAAGCCGCACGCCAATTAAATCCTTTCAAGTATCTTAATGAAAAGAACACTAACGATTTTGTTAACGTTGACCGTGCTTGTCCTGGTCAATTTCAGCATTTGGAGTTACATCAACAACCCGCTGCAATTGAGATCCTGGACCAAAACGACCATGGGGGTGACTTTCGATCCGCGCCGGAAAGAATATACCCAGAAAAACGGTCAATTCCCTACCGAAGCGGAAATCGATGCCGATCTGACCGTGCTCGAAAACAAGGTCCATGCGGTCCGTACTTACAGTGTTTTGAAAGGTTTGCACAAGGTGCCGGAACTGGCCGCCAAGCATGGCTTGAATACCACGATCGGTGCCTGGATCGACGGCGATTTGGAAAAGAACCGCCAGGAAATCGAAACCCTATTGCAGGTCAGCAACCAAAATAATAATAAAATCGTCCGGGTGATGGTCGGCAACGAAGTGCTGTTCCGGAACGATATTCCGGTGCAGCAGCTGATCGATTATATTCGCGAAGTCAAGAAGCGTACCTGGCGTCCGGTCAGTACCTCGGAAACCTTCGATATCTGGCTCAAGCATCCCGAATTGGTCGCCGAAGTCGATTTCATCGGCGCGCATATCCTGCCTTACTGGAACGGGATTGCGGTCGAGGATGCGGTCGATTTCGTGTTCGAGAAATACGAGGAATTGAAGAAAGCTTATCCCGACAAGCCGATCGTGATTACCGAGGTCGGCTGGCCGTCGGATGGGCAGCCGTCCCGCCATGCGACCGCCTCGCGCACGAATCAGGCGTTTTTTCTGCGGGAATTTCTGAACCGGGCCGCCGAGCAGAAGATCCCTTATTATATTGTCGAAGCGTTCGACCAACCCTGGAAGATGGAAATCGAAGGTTCGGCCGGCGCTTACTGGGGCATTTTCAATGCCGACCGGCAGCCGAAGTATCCGATGGACGGCGCGGTATTGGCGTTGCCGAGCTGGCGGGATTGGGCGACCGGCGCGGCCGCGGCCAGCGCGGTGCTGATGGGGCTTTTTCTGTTTACGCGCCGGACGATGGCCTTGCCGGGCATCGTCTTTTTCGGCGTGATTACCAACTTGGCCGCCTCGTTCATTTTCTGGACCGTATCGATCGGCGCGCAGCAGTACCAGACCGAATTGACGATCGTGTTCTGGGTGCTGCTGATTGTGATGCAATTACTGGCGTTGACCATTCTGCTGATAGAAACGATGGAAATCGTCGAAGTGGTCTGGCACCGGCGCACCACGCGGACTTTCCAGCCGCTGGCGCCGTCGCCGGATTTCCGCTATCCGAAGGTATCGATTCATCTGCCGATTCATAACGAACCGCCGATGATGGTGCGGAAGACGCTCGAAGCGCTGGCCAAGCTCGATTATCCGCACTACGAAGTGATGGTGATGGACAACAACACCAAGGACCCCGCGGTTTGGGAACCGGTACGCGACGACTGCGAACGCCTGGGCGAGAAGTTCCGTTTTTTCCATCTCGAAAATTGGCCCGGCTTCAAGGCCGGGGCGATCAACCATGCGCTCGAACAGACCGCGCCCGATGCCGAAATCATCGCAGTGATCGACAGCGACTATATTCTGTCGCCGGACTGGCTGAAGCGCATGGTGCCTTATTTCGATAACGAGAACATCGGTTTCGTGCAGTCGCCGCAGGATTACCGCGACGGCCACGTGAACCTGTTCAAGCGCTTCTGCTATTGGGAATACGCCGGCTTTTTCAATATCGGCATGGTGCAGCGGAACGAATACAATGCGATCATCCAGCACGGCACGATGACGATGATCCGCAAGTCGGCGCTGTTCGAAGTCGGCAAATGGTCCGAGTGGTGCATTTGCGAGGACAGCGAATTGGGCCTGCGCCTCTACGAAGCCGGCTACGATTCGGTCTACGTCAAGGATTCGTTCGGCCGGGGGCTGATGCCGGACACGATGTCAGGTTACATGACGCAGCGTTTCCGCTGGGTTTACGGCGCGATGCAGATCATCAAGGCGCACTGGAAGAGTTTCAAGCCGACTAAAAAATCTCCGCTGACCTCGGCCCAGCGCTACTATTTCGTGGCCGGCTGGCTGCCCTGGTTTTCGGATGCGCTGGCGCTGGTGTTCACGGTCGCGAGTTTGGTGTTGACCGGTGTGATTTTCCTGGATCCGATCCATACCGAATTGCCGGTCAATGCGTTCCTGCTGCCGACGATCGGTTTGTTTACGTTCAAAATTCTGCGCAGTTTATGGCTATATCAAGCTAAAGTGCCGTGCAGATTGTGGGAATCGGTCGGCGCCTCGCTGTCCGGTTTGGCGTTGACGCATACGGTGGCGCGCGGCGTCTGGCAGGGGCTGTTCGTTCCGGGCAAACCGTTCATGCGCACGCCGAAGTATGAAAAACAGGGACCGCTGTTTGCCGGCCTGATGGTGATCCGGCAGGAGTTGTTCCTGCTCATTTTGCTGATGGCGGGCGTGTTCGGCGTGAACTCGCTGGAACATTTCGACAATCTGAGCGGCAAGCTCTGGATGGGGGTGCTGTCGGTGCAGGCAGTGCCGTATCTGGCAACGACGATCACTTTGTTGATGAGCATATTGCCGTATTACCGGAAAGGCTCGGCGTTGACGATCGACGAGATTGACGACGAAATCGTCGCGTCGTCAGGCAAACCCGAGTAAGAGTTAAATCCCGGCAAAGCGGATCAGGTCAATCCCGGGTCCGCTTTGCCGATTCCTGCGTTAGTTTTCGATGAGTCAAAGTTGTGCGTTCGGCTCTCCAAGACCGTTAGAGCATCCAGATCCTACCCATCTACCGCTGCTTCACCCGTTATCCCTTTATGACGCCGATCAGACAAGAAGATTTTATCCGAAGCATCGCCGATGCCTTGCAGTACATTTCCTATTATCATCCGCTGGACTTCATCCGGGCGCTCGATGCGGCTTACCGGAAGGAGCAAAACCCGGCCGCGAAGGACGCGATAGCGCAAATCCTGATCAATTCCAGGATGTGCGCGGAAGGCCGGCGGCCGATTTGCCAGGATACCGGCATCGTGACGGTATTTTTGAAAATCGGGATGCAGGTCCAATGGGATGCGATGCTCAGTGTCGCCGAGATGGTCAACGAAGGCGTCCGCCGTGCTTATCTGCACCCGGATAACATCCTGCGCGCCTCGGTGCTGCGCGACCCGGCCGGCAAACGGATCAATACGAAGGACAACACGCCGGCCGTGATTCACATGGAAGTCGTGCCGGGCGACAAAGTCGAGGTAAACGTCGCGGCGAAAGGCGGCGGTTCCGAAGCGAAGGCCAAGTTCGCGATGCTGAATCCGTCCGACAGCATCGCCGACTGGGTGCTGAAAACGGTTCCGGCGATGGGAGCGGGCTGGTGCCCGCCGGGTATTCTCGGTATCGGCATCGGCGGCACGGCCGAAAAAGCGATGCTTCTGGCTAAACAAGCCTGCATGGAATCGATCGACATCCAGGAACTGATCGCGCGCGGTCCTTGCAATGCGCTGGAAGAACTGCGGCTCGACCTGTATCAAAAAGTCAACGCACTGGGAATCGGCGCGCAGGGCTTGGGCGGACTGACCACCGTGCTCGACGTCAAAATTCTCGATTATCCGACGCATGCGGCGAACCTGCCGGTCGCGATCATCCCGAATTGTGCCGCAACCCGGCACGCGCATTTCGTGCTGGACGGCACCGGACCGGCTGAATTGATTCCACCTCGCCTGGACGACTGGCCGGAAATCAGCCGGGAAGGACAGGGGGCGAAGCGCGTCAATCTCGACACGGTTACACGCGAGGAAGCCGCCGCCTGGCAGCCCGGCGAGACATTATTGATCAGCGGAACCCTGCTGACCGGCCGCGATGCGGCGCATAAGCGTCTGACCGATCTGATCCGGCGCGGCGAGCTGCTGCCGGCCGGCGTCGATTTCAAGGACAAATTCATTTATTACGTCGGCCCCGTCGATCCGGTGCGCGATGAAGTGGTGGGTCCCGCCGGCCCCACGACCGCCACGCGGATGGACAAATTCACCGAAACGATGCTGGCCCATACCGGCCTGCTCGGGATGATCGGCAAGGCCGAGCGTGGTTCCGAGGCGGCCGCAGCCATCAAGCGGCATCGGGCGGTCTATCTGATGGCGGTCGGCGGCGCGGCCTACTTGGTCTCGAAGGCGATCCGAAAATCCCGCATGATTGCGTTCGAAGATCTGGGCATGGAAGCGATCCATGAGTTCGTCGTCGAAGACATGCCGGTCACCGTCGCGGTCGACAGCCGGGGTGTTTCGGTGCACGAGGCCGCGCCGCTTGTCTGGCGGGAAAAGATTGCGCAAGCGGAGGCTTAAAGAATTTAGGGTGCGCAGTTCCCGTAACATCATTCTTCGCTTAAACCAAAGAATTCACACATCGCCCAAGAAGGATTGGCTCGATCATAAATTCCCCCTCCGAGCGCTTATCGTGATACCCCCTTTGCCGGCTTGGGCTATCCCCCAAAGAGTGATGTGTCAATATCTGGACACAAAGTTAAGCAGTTTTTAGCTGCAGTTCGTAATCTACGGGCGACATATAACCGTTGGCGGAATGGAGCCGCTCGCGATTGTAAAAGACCTCAATATACTCAAATATCGCCTGTTTAGCCTCAGCTCGGGTTTGATAGGTCTGCTGATGCGCCCGTTCGGTTTTCAAGGTATGGAAGAAGCTTTCCGAAACACTATTATCCCAACAGTTGCCTTTACGGCTCATGCTCTGGCGGATGCCATGCTGTTTTAACAGCGCCCGGTGGCTTTCCGACGCATACGGGCTGCCGCGATCGCTGTGCCACAACAGACCTTTATCCGGCTTTGCGCTTCCAGAGAGCCATCAATAGCGCGTCGTTGACCCGCTGAGTGCGCCTATGCTCGGCCATCGACCAACCGAACACCTGCCGAGAGCATAAATCAATGACCACCGCCAGGTACAGCCAGCCTTCCTGCGTGGCGATAGAGGTGATGTCGCCGGCATAAACCCGGTTGGGCTGCATGACCTTGAATTGACGGTCCAATACATTGTCCGCTACCGGTAGATCATGCTGGGAATGCGTGGTCGCTTTGAATTTCCGTTTCGTTTTACACGTTAAGTCCGCCTGTCGCATCAAGCGGCCGATCCGGCGCCGGCTGACGGTTTGCTTCCGCTGAAACAACGCCACTTTAAGGCGGCGCGTCCCATAAGTCGCCCGACTCTTGGCAAAAGCGGTTTTAATCGGTTCGGTCAATTCAGCATCCTCTTTTTCACCGGCGTTTTCAGGGCGTTGCAGCCAAGCATAGTAAGCGCTCCGGGACACCCTCATAAACCGGCACATCGTCTCCACCGCAAACGCGCTGCTATGCTGTTGGATCCAGGCGTACTTCACCGTTGTTTCCTGGCAAAGTACGCGGCCGCCTTTTTTAATAAATCACGCTCCTCGGTCAGGCCGGGGTTCAATGGGGTAGCGACTTCAAGCTGTCGCCATAGCGAAGCAAGGTTGCCACCTGACGTCGGGCAACGATGAAGAGGTTGCCCGACCTACCCGGCTTTCATTAAAATATCCAAGATTCTTGGTCCAATCATAAACCACAGCCGCGTAGGTCGGGCACGCGCTTTTTGTGCCCGACATTTTCCATGCCTTGAAAGATGACAGGGTTTCAGATCCGCGCAACATTCCGAAGCAGGATCGCCACATGATCGTCGAGCAACGATAAAACGATTGCCTGACCTACAGAGCTCGTTCGGCATCGTCATTGTTCCGAATGGCGGAACCCGGCAAAGCCGGTTCCGCCTTACGGGTTACGGGTTTTATCCAAACTTTCCTCACAGAATAGCTCAAATAAATCAAAGAATTTATCCAAAGCATCTTCTTCATCATTACAAAAGAAAAGTATAATTTTATCCCAACCCTGAGATGTTTCTATATAATACTTACTAGAAAAAACAATTGGAATTTATTCCATAAATCTTCGTCACCATTAATACCATTGACAAGCAAGGCATAGTAATAGCCATCCAAAAAACTTTTCAGTTTTCCAATAGAACGCCCGCTTAAATATAAACCTGGACGTAGTTTTATATTAGTCAATAGGTCGAAAATATTCATATAGTTAAAATTTTGTTTCCGTAACATTGAAAGAACTAAAATCGCCGTATATTGATTGAAGCTGAGATTCCCATTCAGTCCGCGTAGCTCCGATTAGCGTTAGCGTAATCGGAGGCATTTTACTTTCAAGTCGGGCGATTACACTTCGTTAATCGTCCCTACGGCCCTTCGGGGGCCGTTGCGGTAGCCGGTCCAGTCCGCGTAGGAGGCATTTTGCCTTCGAATCAGGCGATATACCGTTAATCGCCCCTACGGCCCTCGTCAATGCTCGGCGGTAACAGCGCCGTTTGGGTGCGATTGTGGCCAACCTTGTAATTTCGACCTGCCATTTTTATTCTTTATCAATGAGTTAATTGAGTATAGTTTACTAAAAATGGGCGCCGAATTCTTTCACAGTCTCGTTAGCGTAATCGGAGTCATTTTACCTTCAAGTCGGGCGATTACACTTCGTTAATCGCCCCTACGGCCCTAGTCGGACGGCATCAGCTACGCGTCCGAATACGCTCCGCTATTCGGACCTACGCGAGCTACATCCTCTTAAGCAATTAGCAAAATCCTTACGGAATTGTTTAACATCAAAATTAGGAAATTTTTCGTGATTACTTTCTAAGACCTCGGTCGATTCGAATAGAAGCTCTGCTAGGTAATTTTGTGCATCATCTAGAGTCATTTGAGAGAATCGTTCAAAATCCGGTTTAACATCATAGGACGCCGCATTTTTTATATTTACTCGTTTATTTGTGAAGATGTCTTTATATGACGACTCTTTTTCATATTTAAAGGAGCGAATCGGGTGAAACTTTTCAGTCCCAGGTCCAGTAAGAATGAGGCCTATAGCTAAATCTTGTAGATCTTTACCATAGTCTCTCTTATAAAAATATATTTTTAACTCTGTATAAAGTTTTTCCATTATTGGTAAAAATCTTTCTACAGTTTCATTGCTTTCAATCGCTAATCCTACATTCATTTTTTATTACCTAAAGATCTTGTTTCCAGGAGGTAATGTACCGTTATCTATTACATAACTGTATATCTTCAATTTTTCTTGAATTAACGCCTGGACTTGCCCTCCTTGAAATTCAGTCACGTACCGTAATCCAGCTTGAGCTAACTCCTTTTGTGAATATCTACTTTCTGGATTGGATGTTTGTCCGTATTTCCAAACATCGCCAGCATTTAAATATACCGTTCCACCTCTGACATTGGGGTAATCACCGGAATAAGTCGCTCTTAGAGAATACTGTTCAGTATCTGGCCCTGATGGTCGCTGTGAAATTCTTTCAATCTCATCAGACATTTTATTTATTAATCCCCAAGCACCTATTCCAACAGCTGCGACACCGACGGCCACTTCTCCAATAGGCGTTGGTTTACCTTCAAGTTGGGCGATTACACTTCGTTAATCGCTCCTACGGCCCTGTTGCCCGACATTTCCAATGCCTTGAAAGGTGACAGGTTTCAGGCCCGCGCAACATTCCGAAGCATGATCACCACATGATCGTCGGGCAACGATAAAGCGGTTACCCGACCTACACGGCTATAATTTCTCCTTCTCCAATCTTTCTGCTTTCCCAAAGATCGAATTTTG